>DASTCR010000001.1:0-3125 GCA_035710925.1 Nitrososphaeraceae archaeon
ATTTTATCCAGAAAAGCATGAAAATGTAAGCATTGATGGCAAATGCTATGAGTTAGTAGGTATGGCTCATCAAAAAATTACGAATTTAACTGCAGAAATGAAAATAAGAAAAATGTTACTCCAGCTAAGTAAAGTAGAACCCCAAAATGCAATCATACCAATAATCTTCAATGGAAAAGATTCTGAAACTAAAAATTTCATAAATAGACATGATCTTGCTGTAACCTCGAATCAAAAAGTGATATATTTTCCGAATATCAATGGAAGCGTAGTTACAGCAAATATTACTAAAACCGATCTACAAAGAATTATTGGAAATCTGAGCATATTTGATGTCCTTCCGTCATCAAAATCTGTCGTTGGTAGTATAGGTATCCAGCCGAATCAGTATATAACAAATGATGAAGACGACGATGTTTCTTTACTATTGGACAAGATCCAGAAAAGTCGAGTCATGGAAATAATTCGTGACTCAGACGGTGTTAAGTCATCAGAGTGTCGCAATGAAACGTAATTAATCAGTTCTATTTTAAAATAAACAAAATTAAAAGATCAAAATTATTCTAGAAGTACTGTAAAGACGCGAAAGTGTCTCTTGCTTGCTTGATTTTTTATAGATTTGCTGGATTATTACTATCTATGGATTACGGAAACTTGAAGTTGGTGCTGTAGAATATATCTTTATCAATCCCGTTAGATTGCTTGTTCATCTTCAACTCCTGTTGCAAGATCTATTGCATGAGATACGGGAGTAATAAAGATCTTGCCTATTTTGGAATTTTCTCTTATTATTTTGATAGCTTCGTCCATTTTTGCGTCTGGCAAGACGCCTACAACTACATATTTATCATCAAATTCTGGTGTGAAAATTTGAGTTCCTTTTGAGGTATGAATCTCTGCGGGTATAGTTTTACCTCGTCCTTTTACCTTAAAGACAGTTAAGCCACCAATTCCAGTCTTCTTCAAACCTTCGCTTACCTTTGCAATGTCGTTTTCAGCCATAACCACTTCTATTCTTATCAATCAAATTTCTTAAGGAAGGGCTATTAAAATAATTATCTCCGGGTTACCAAGAAGCAACTTTTTTATACGTATTTGATTGTGATTGTTTGATTACGAGTTGGCCATAGATACTGGAGATACAGCGTGGATGCTAATTGCATCGAGTCTTGTATTGTTAATGATTCCTTCATTAGGATTATTCGAAGCCGGCTTACTTAGGAAGAAAAATACGGTTTCAATTTTTATGCAGATATTTTTTGGAATGGCTCTTCTAAGCGTGATGTGGTTCACTTTTGGTTTTAGTCTATCTTTTGGCCCTGATACAGCAGGACTTGTTGGAAACTTGCAGTGGACATTTCTCAGAGGTATTCCGTGGGATGCTCCGTTAACACAATATGCACCTACCATTCCGGGTGTCTTGTTCGTAAAATTTGAAATGATGTTTGCTGTAATAACTCCCTTACTCTTAACTGGTGCTATAGCAGAGAGAATGAAATTTAGTGCTTTTGTCTTGTTTATAGCTGCCTGGAGTTTACTTATTTACTATCCTTTAGTACACTGGATTTGGGCCGTTGGCGGATGGCTTAACGAGTTGGGTGTAAAGGACTTTGCAGGAGGAATAGTTATCCACACCAGTGCTGGAATGGGCGCCCTTGCTGCCGCTCTAGTTTTGGGCAGAAGAAAGGATTTTGGTCCCTCGATTATGGTGCCTCATAGTATACCACTTGCGGTTCTCGGATCATCTCTACTTTGGCTGGGATGGTTTGGATTCAATGCTGGCAGTGCTCTAGCATCGGGGGGCGTCGCCGGCAACACTGTAATTAACACTCACATGGCATCTGCAGTTTCTGCGCTAATATGGGTAGGACTGTCATGGAAAAGGACTGGAAAACCAAGTGTAATAGCAGCAATTAATGGAGCAATCGCCGGTCTTGCGGGAATAACTCCTGCCTCTGGCTATGTGAGCGTTGAGTCCGCTTTCATTATTGGTATAGCGGTAGGAATAGGATCTTATCTGGGAGTACTATTGCTTAAAGAGAGACTCAAGATTGATGATGCACTTGATGTTAGTTCTGTTCATGGTATACCTGGCATAATCGGTTCTCTAGCTGTAGGAATTTTTGCCTCTCTTGCAATAAATCCTAACGGTGTTAATGGTCTTTTGTATGGTAATCCGCAACAGCTGTTGATACAAGCAATAGGAGTTGGTGTTGCCGCAGCCCTTGGATTCGGTGGCACATATATAATAATGAAGGTGATAAATAAGCTGATTGGAGTCAGGGTCTCTCCAAAGGTAGAAGAGTCTGGATTGGATATTGAAGAACATGCCGAAAGAGCATACAGTGATGAAGATGATTTGAGTAAGATCTAGTAGAATGATTTGCAAAGTGACTCCCATATCCAAAAATTGATCTTCACTTTTCTAATCCAAGATATATGACAACTTTTTAACCTGTCCTACCTAACTCTATACCCATATCTCCAAGATGATGGAAACAAGAATTTTATGGTTAAAGTTATAGATTAGTTCGTGCATATATTATCATGGTAAAGTTAGAGTTTCTCAAAGGAACTCAATCTGAATCGCAGGCTATAGAATCTGATTTGTCATTTGAAGAAATTTGTCCTAATTGGTCCAAAAAATTGAGAAATGGAATAGATGAAATAGATCGAATGATTTTAGTAAAGGATTCTAAGTATTGTGTGATAGGTGAAGCTTGGGGATTTACAGGAAAGCAAACAGGCTATTACATTGCCCCTTTGATTCCTATTATTGGTTGCTGGACTTGTATCAGATATGGACAGAAATTTAGCAAAATTGCTAAGGATAAGAAATCATATGATAATTTCGGACCCTTGATCTCAGATTTTTTAAAACACTGGAATCAAAGACATAAAAAAATTACAATTACTAGGCTTAGTTCAATAGTGGCTAGGTAATGTAACTAAGATTCTAAATTATTACTTTTTTTCGAATCGTTCGCAAATGATTTGCATGGATTGGAACAATTATTTACTATTCATAATTCACCTATTAGACTTATATTTCCTTTTTGATAATCATTCTAGTAAATTAGTAATGAATATAATTACACATCGTCTTTGAATATTGCAAAAACATG
>DASTCR010000002.1:0-4100 GCA_035710925.1 Nitrososphaeraceae archaeon
GAAGGCAACGTAACGAGGATAATCTCTACAATACGAATAGACGAAAGGAGAGATAAATCGGCGACTTTTGATGATAGGATAAGCTCAGTACAGAAAAAACTGCAGAATTAAATTTCCCAAAGCGACTGTGCAATATCACACAGTCTAGTAATGCAATAACTAGAAAATGGGGGGTTTTCCTTCGGCCTTCCCTTACCCATTTTCTGTGTGAAATACAGCGAATTCAGGGCTAACCCTGATATCCACTCGCAGAACAGGTAATAATCACTTTACTGTCTCCTATATTAGAGATGAGGTGAAATCTTCTAAATGGAGAACGCTAAGAAAAGGTCAATAGAATTTTTCTTAATTATTAATGTAGTATTTTCTTAAAGGAATATGAAGCAACCTAATTCCCTACTAGGCTGTTAAAGTCCGCCTGCGGAAAGGACCACTAAACGCTGCTCAGTCGGCTTTTGTATATTACACTTCAATATACACTGTGTCATTTTCTATAGTAACCTTGTAAGATTCCAGACCATTTAATTTCTGAGGAAACCAAATCAAATTACCTGTTGTAGCATCCCATTTTGCACCATGCCACGGACAGGTCAACTCTTTTCCATCAAGTTCACCTTCATGGAGCTCGGCGCCTGCATGGTTGCATATATTATTTATCGCATAGTAACTGCCTTCTATATTTGCAACCAAAATCTCCTTTCCTCCTGCAGTCGCGTGGCTCATTTTCCCTTGCGGAATTTCCGAAGTTTTACCGACAACTACTTTGGCCATAATAAATTTATACAGATAAGGTAGCCATATTTAACTTTCATTATCGCGGATGAGTCTTGTACAATGTTGTTTGTTATCCAAGATATATCCGGGTCTGGCGGACATGGACATTCAAATTTCGAATAATATTATGACAAAAATAAATGCGATAGCCCAGGTGGCTTTTATTCCTTTATAACAGACGTGAGGGAGCGCTTATTATTAGCCTTCACACATACTTTTAACAAGCTAAATCACATGAGTTCTGTTTTCAATACTTCTGAATCTAAACGTAAGAATGATGAATCCTTATGCATCGGAATAGACGACACGGATAGTCCTTTTGGGAAGTGTACAACACATTTGGCATTTAAAATTACAGAGTACGTCCTTGAAAAGACCGGTGCTGATTTTATTGATTATCCTTTGCTGATACGGCTAAACCCGAACATACCGTGGAAAACAAGGGGCAATGGAGCAGTTTGCCTTAGAATAAAATCGGACGCCCAAGACCAGCAAAGAATAACCGAGTTTGTAAAAAATTACGTCGAATCTAATTCGGCAACTGGCTCGGGGGCAAATCCTGGAGTTGTATTTTTCAGAGGTAGACAGCTACCTGAGGCTCTAGTGGAATTCAGCAAGCGTGCGATGTTCGATGTAATAAGCAAACAAGATGCGATAAAATTGGCAAACAAGATCGGTGTTGAATATTTTACGTTAGGAAATGGTCGTGGTCTTGTTGGGGCTCTAGCGGCCATTGGCTGTTTACTCGACGGAGATCATACATTTGAAGCTATCGCTTATAGGAGGCCTGAAAATTGTGGAACAGAGAGGATGATAAATGTTAACAAGGTGATAGAGCTTAGCAAGAAGACCTTCCCATACACATTTAACAATTATGACTTCGACAACCGTAGAGTGTTAATTGCCCCACATGGCGTCGACCCTGTGTTCTGTGGAATTAGAGGAGAAAATGCTGACATTGTTGCCTCTTCGTTGCGTTCTTTGGATATAGAGGAGAAAGCGGAAGGCTGCCTGGTTTATCGTTCAAATCAAGGCACAAACATGCATTTACAAAATGAACTCAAATTGTCAGACCCAAAATCGTTCGCGTCCGGATATCTAAGGTGTAAAGTAAGTGTCAATCCTTCGAAAGTTCAAGGGGGACACGCATTTTTTGTAGTTGATAATGGTCATGGCCAGAGCTTCCCCGCTGCAGTGTATGAACCAACAGGTCTTACCAATGTGGCCTCGCTGCTTATTCAAGGAGACACTATTGAACTTGGAGGTGGGGTAAGAAAACCATCTTCAAAGCATCCCAAAATTCTAAATGTCGAATATCTTCTGGTGTTGGAACTAGTTAACGTTGTTGGAATTCTTAACCCTCTGTGCAAAACCTGCTCAAAAAGAATGAAATCTGAAGGAAAGGGTAAAGGATTTCAATGTAAGCATTGCAAATCAAGAGAGCCGCCTACTGTGCAAAAAGAAATTGTCAATATTCCTAGGAAAATATTGCCGGGACTCTATATCCCGACACCAAAGGCGCATAGGCATTTAACCAAGCCACTGCACCGATACGGATTAGAGAAAAAATATTTGGCTCGCAACTGCAGGAGTTTTCCGACGGTGCTTTTCCGATACTAGTACAAGATTACATGCTGAAATCCATGGTCTAAAAAATGCTCTGTTCTGATTGTTGGGAATTTAAACGCATTAACGTGAGAATCTATCGCGAATTTATTCTAGCGGGGGGTTGATTTGAACCTACGTTCACTACTGCCTCAGGCAATAATGAAAACCGCTCTGCGGGTTATGAGCCCACCGGGATTACCTAGTCTCTCTCTTCTGAGATCTGGCTTCCCCACCCCGCTAAGAACAGTTTTGGATAGAAGCATGATATATACTTAACAAAATTCGACTCTTCTTGTTTCGGTCAATGGTCCGGCTCATGAATGTAGAACTCGAATTTAACTCCACAGTGCATGCATTATAGCATTAAACAAAAAAACTTGGCTTTTAGAGTGTATGAATATGAGAAATGCGGGGGGTGGGATTCGAACCCACGAACCTCTAGAGGATGAGGTATCCCAGTCAAACCAATAGTATCGTTGTACTACGAAACAACATCTGAGCATCGTAATGACGCACAATATGCTATCATTCTCACGCCGTTGACCAGGCTTGGCGACCCCCGCAGTAAGTAGCTATATAGTCCAACTACATAAAATGGCTTTTGGAGAGAAAAAACTTGAACGCCTATTATCTCGCAATTGTCTGTAAGTCGCAAATCGGTACGTACGGCGTAGAGAAAGCGTACCTTTCTTGTTTGCTTGCGCAATTAAGAATATTGGCTCGCAATTGCCTGGGTATAAGAGATGATAAGAAATGTATATCTTTGCGTTCCATATCAAACAGTGGCTCTTATTTTAATATCGCTCCTGGTTTGCCGCTGCTGTCTTCTCTTCCCCAATCCCTCCAACTAATGAAACAAAGACGTCGTCTAATGTGATAGGAGAGACTGTAAACGAGAGATTTTTTTTGACAGCAAGTTCTGTCAGTTCTTTTATTGCGGATTCAAAGGTAAAAATGCGAATTGTGTCGTCGCCAGATTCTATTATTGAACCAAATGATTTGAACACCTCTGTATCTATGTTGTCTTTTGTGATATCTACTCGTAGATTCTGAGGTATAGTCGTGCGGAGTTCTTTAATTGTCCCTTTTGCTATCACCCTTCCGTTATCTATTATAACTATATTGTCTGAGAGCGTCTCAGCCTCATCCATATAATGAGTAGTGAGCAAGATCGATTTGCCTTCCTTTTTCCACTCTTTTATTGAAGACCATACCTGCCGCCTGGAGACAGGATCCAGCCCTATGGTGGGTTCGTCCAGAAACAATAGCTGAGCATCGACGGCCATTGCCATGGCCACTAGTATTTTCTGCTTCATTCCTCCTGAGAGGTTCATTGCGGGTCGATCTTTTGCGCCATAGAGATCGAACTTTTGCAAGATTAGTTCCGTTTTTTCTCGTGCTACCTGTTTTTTCTCTCCCCTTATTTGCAGCCAGTTGTATACATGGTCCCACGGAGTAAGTGCTCTTAGTGGTCTTCCCTCTTGAGGAACTATAGAAATCAGCCTCCTTACCTTGTCGGCTTCCTTTATTACGTCGTAGCCCAAGACTTGAATCGTACCTTGCGTAGGCAGCAGTTGAGTAGCGCATATTCTAACAAACGTTGTCTTACCGGCACCGTTCCTTCCGAGAAGTGTGTATATCTGACCGCTTTCAGCGGTCAACGAGACGTTACTCAAGGCTGTTTGACTCAGGCCCTTGTACCTTTTTGAAACACCATC
>DASTCR010000003.1:0-6801 GCA_035710925.1 Nitrososphaeraceae archaeon
CTTGCTTATTAGTTATTCTGCTATATTCATATTCATTAGTTCAGTTTATCTTTATCTCCCATCTGTTTATGCAATGACACAATTATTTCAGGATTCCTGCATGGAGATTGTGCTAGAGGATAACACTAACTTGCTCAGTAACACAGCATATTTTTTAAAGGATCTAAAAAATCTTATCACGAATTTTGAATATACATTTGATGTTAGTGGTGACCAGATCTTTCCTAACGATACAGTCAAACAAAATATTGTAAGTAAATACGAGCCATCCAAATTTGTAATTAACAATCTAAGGCACCAGATATTTGGCTTTAACATAACAGCTTCCGATATCATGATACACGTCAGTCCAAAAAAAATGAACATTACAAGAACAATGGTAAATGTACCATTGTTGCTGGCAAAGGACGTTAGAATCAACGATGGTACCGGGTTGATTAACCTATCTTACAATCAAGTTGACCTCGGTTCTGTTTACGGAGTATACGACAAGAATAAAGATCGGATGACAGTTCACGTACCAATTAATGTCGCAGCTAAGTATATTCAATAGAAGTGATACCACTAAATAGATTATGGAGTTCGTCCAGTCAATCCGTCGCCCATCTAGTACAGGAAAGGACTTCGAAGCGGAGTAAATACTCCGCTATCCTCCAAGATATTCTTTATGTCTCTAGGAACAGAGTCATACGACCAGGTTGAGTAGTGCTTAGGAATGTTTCCTCTATTACGACGTGGCTTAACAGGTCAGTTCATTAAATTTTCAAATATTATTTTGTCATATTATTAGATATGTCTTCATCTAAAAAGTCCAAAAAACCAAGAAGAATGAAAAGTATGGGTTCAAAAGGCACAGACAGAACACTTAGGCCCAAACTTAGTGATTTTAAAAGGAGAGGCACAGGGAGAGAAGATGTGGTCAATGAACTAACGACTGAAGCACGAAACAGGGGCAGTATGAATAGGAGAGCAAGGTCACTTGGAGAAGAGAGATCCTTACGTACTCGACGTATTGACAACATTTTTGATAATTTCAGAAACAATATTGAGAGTATAATGGATCCTCTTTCTTCTTGGGGATATTTTCCATCTTATAGCAGATTACAAATGGAACAGGGAGAGGGTGTTAGAACACCCACGTACGATATGATTGACGATGGAGACAGATATAAGTTAATTGTAGAGCTACCTGGAATAGATAAGGACAATATACGTGTTAAAGCAATGGATGATTCTGTCGAAATTTCTGCTGAGCAGTCACAAGAAGAAGATGAACGAAAAAAGAATTTCGTATATAATCAGCGTTCCTATTCTTCTTTCTATTGTAGAATTCCAGTCCCTGAGGAGATTCTTTCTTCGGAAGTGACTGCAAAAGCAGACAATAAAGGGATATTGAGAGTACAGCTGCCAAAGAAGACTAGGCCTCAAGATATGAAGAGCCGATCTATAACAGTTGAATAATTGAATTACAACAGGAAATAGACACGACACGACTGAAAAACCCTAGATCGTCTTAACCTTTTTGTAAATTTTCCTATCATTCTATATTTTGTTTATGATAGCAAATCCTAACATCCCAAAATAGCTCAAAAGATATCCAAAAGTGATATTTTCTGCAGCTACATCATAAAAGGTCATTATGAATTCTATTGTACTAAAATAACGTTGTTAGGACGTGGATACATATTATGCAATGTGCTGATAATGATAAATTTTAGGATTCCTATAAAATGACAACGTATTTTATTATGAGGATGATATCTATGGTATTGGCCTATTCCAGTGCTAACGGTACCTCAACATCTGAGAAAACAGAGGTAATATACGGATCAGATAAAACTACTAAGGCTATACTGGAGTTTCTGAAAAGTGCTGAATTTTCTATGAATATATGCGCAGATCATACCTGGCCATCAGTAGCAATGGGAGTAGAAGTTTACAAAAAAGGACTATCTGAGCTTAAACCAAGAAAAGTCAGGTTTAGGGCGATCACCGACATAACGAGGGACAATGTTAAGCATTGCAAAGAACTAGTACAAATAGCTGAGCTTCGCCATCTTGATGGGATTAAGGGAAATTTTGGAATAAGTGAAAAAGCTTACACTGCTTCGGCTACGTTACGGGAAGCGGCCCTATTGCAACAGGTAATATATAGCAATGTCAAGGCAATTCTAGAACAGCAACATTACGTTTTTGAAACTTTATGGAACAAAGCAATATCTGCAGAAGAAAAAATAAGGGAGATAGAACAGGGATTGGAGCCAGATATAATAGAAGTTATCCAGAACCCTGCAAAAACTGCCAAACTATACTTGGATCTCATAAGAAATGCCGCGAGAGAAATATTACTAATATTTCCTACCACGAATGCAATAACTCGCCAGAACACTGTAGGTGCGCTACAATTACTGAAAGATGCAGCAGAGCAGAATAAGGTCAATGTAAGATTGCTTATGCCCTCGATTGGAGAGTCTGATAACAATGCAATGGCTTTGAGTAATCTAGATTATACTTCTAAAACTAGTGTAACAGATTATAGTAACATCAAAAGACTTCTTTTATCTGATGCCCTTAGTAATAATATAGATATAAGACACATTAAAAAGGCATCTGAAACAAAGGCTACTATTTTGATAGTTGATCGAAGGTATTCTTTGGTGATAGAGTTAAGAGACGATAACGAGTCTTCCTTTGAGCAAGCGATTGGATTTTCTACTTACTCTACTAGCAGACCTGGCGTATTATCTTATATTTCTATCTTTGAATCTCTATGGGTACAGACCGAGCTATATGAACAGCTAACACAGTCAAACGAACATCTGGCACTTGCTAATGAACAATTAAAAATTCACGACAGGATGCAAAGAGAGTTTATTAATATTGCAAGCCATGAAATGAAAACACCAACACAAGCAATTCTTGGAATGAGTGGATTGTTAAAGTATTACCCCGAAAGAAAAGATGAGCTTATAGAAATAATACAACGAAACGCCAAAAGACTACAAGCGCTCACAAGTGATATACTCGATGTTACAAGAATTGAAAGCCAGACCCTTAAACTCGAAAAGGAGCGATTTAATATCTTTGATTTAGTATCGGAAGTAGTAGATGATCATAGGGAGAGGATTAAAGACAGCAGCAATAAGAATATCAAGTTGAGTTATGACAGTGATGAAGACGGAAAGCGTCGAATCTTTGTAGAAGCCGATAGAGGGAGAATAACGCAAGTTCTCACAAATCTATTGAATAATGCCCTAAAATTCACAGACGAAGGACAAATAACCGTTAGCACATATCAAAACAATGATAGCAATGACAATAAAGATGAAATCACAGTAAGAGTCGTAGATACTGGTAGCGGAATTGATAACGGAATATACCCAAAGATATTTTCCAAATTTGCTACGAAATCACATCAAGGTACTGGCCTTGGATTGTTTATATCCAAAAGTATTATTGAGGCACATGGAGGGCGAATATGGGCTAAGAATAATACTGATGGAAGAGGAGCTACTTTTATATTCACTATTCCTATCATTGACGTTGACAGTAATTCAGCTGGAGAGCAAAGATAAATGAATAGTGATCATCAGAAGAAACCACAAAAACAAAAGAAGATTTTGGCTGTAGATGACGAACCAGACCTTACCAAGCTCTGTAGCCTTGCATTAGAGTATCATGGATTTAAGGTAGATACATTCAACGATCCACAGGAAGCACTGTCGAACTATAAGCCAGGATACTATGATTTAGTTATTCTGGATATAAAGATGCCGAAAATGGATGGGTTCGAATTATATGATGAAATAAAAAAGAAAGATCACAAAGCCAAAGTCTGTTTTCTAACCGCAAGTGAATTGTATTATGAAGAATTTAGAAAGAAAGAATATTGTGCACTAGATAGGGAACTGTTTATCAGAAAACCAATCGACAATGAAGAACTATTAAGGGAAGTCAGTAAAATAATGATGTCGTGCTAGCTCCTGCGCACAACACTTGTCACTATGTATATGCGCGGAAACCTAAATTAACAAATGTTAGTAAAATATACAAACGACGTTGTATTTTTGATTGCTATGGTAAGTGCAGTCGCGTTCAAGTATTATTTAACACAGTCTTGATTGAAGCCTCCACTAAACAACTTTTTGCTTACTAATCCTTAATTAGGGAATTCTAACTTCCTTCCAGCTTACGACCTTCTCCCTATGTCTCTCAACACACATTCCAATCTCAGATAACCGCCTTATATACCGGGGAAGAGATCTAAATGAGAAATCGAGTTTAGATGGTTTTGATGAGTTGGCACTATGCGGCAGTTTTGTCACTAGTTTATATATTGCAATCCTTATCTAAAGGTTATGAAAGTAAATAACAAAATCCCATGGGGACTGGCTACAGGGGCTTTAGGTATGACTACTGCTGGGATCTTTAATGGGACGGCAATGTTAGGAATAGGCAGTGTTGTAGTAGGAGCATTAGCACTGGTGACAACACTTTTAGCAAGACAACAGATAGAGAAAAAGAAATTGAAACCAGAATTAGCATTAAAACTAAGATAATCCTACCACATACTTTTTTTAATTTTATTGTCGAATTTTAGCGATGAAACGTCATGCAAGAATACAACACTGATGCTAACGTTAGTATTGCTGCTAAAAGAGGAAGAGTTTGTGTAAAAATATTGGTTACTGGTGCAAGTGGCTTCATAGGAAGTAGGCTAGTAGCTAAACTGTTATCACTCTCTCTCACTCTTCGTAGGGATAAGAACTTCGAGGTGTTGTGTTTGACCCGTAATAAGGAATCTTTGAAGAACCGCTATGATAAAAAATACGAGAATATTTTAAGGATAATCGAAGCTGATGTGAATGATTATTCTCAACTAGTGAAAGCAATGAGTGGTGTGAACGTTGCTTTCTATCTTATTCATTCGATGGAAGGTACTTCTAAGTCCTGGAAAGGATTTGCACAAAGAGACCGAAAGGCAGCACAAAATTTCGCTAAAGCCGCTACAGAATGCGGAGTTGAGAAGATCATATATCTCGGGGGGATTATTCCTGGAGAGGACGGAGACGAAGATTACAATAAGCTATCTGAACATATGCGCAGCAGAAAAGAGGTAGGAGATATTTTAAGGACGTCTTCAGCAAGAGTTACTATCTTCCGTGCGGCAGTCATACTTGGCCAAGGAGGTGGTTCATTTCAGATGTTAGAATACCTAGTTAAAAGGTTGCCTGCGATGGTATGTCCTAGATGGGTCCTGACAAAATCTCAACCAATATCAGTTGACGATGTCGTTGAATATCTAGTCAGATCAATCAACTTGAAGGAAACCGAAGGAAGAGACTTTGATATAGGTGGCACAGAAGTCCTGACATATCTGCAAATGATGAAACGTTATGCAAAAATGCTAAACAAATCTATAAAAATTGTGATAATACCATTTCTAACTCCAAGACTATCTTCTTATTGGGTCGACCTTATAACTCCCGTAAAGGCATCATTAGCAAGACCATTAATAGATAGCCTAAAACACCAGGCGACTGTAAATGATGATACAATAAAAGAATTAATTCCTCTTAGGTTAAAGACATTTGAAGAGGCAATAAAAGCTGCTGAGATTGAAGAAAATGTAAAGAGAAACATCAATGGGCGGCAACTAACCACTCATTCTCTTAATAATAAACTCCTTATTGTATCATTGTTTTCAATGGCAGTTATAGGCTCTACATACTATATGCTGGATGCAAGAGCCGAAGTGTTCCAAATAAACTGGCTGGTTTTAAGCGGATTATGGTATCTCACTATTGGCATTTCCCTGTTTTTTGTGTTCAATGGAGCAAGTCTTGGCGCCGTAACTTCAGGTATTGTTGGCTGGACAACCCTTACATTTTGGCTTGTAGATAATATATACACTGTCTCTGGGAATTCATTAATCGCTACGTCTCCTGACCTGATCATGACTTTACGAAATTTTGTAGGAGCAATAATTGCAGCAATAGTCGTAGCGGCATCGCATAATGTTTACCACATGACCAGAAATTGAAATTATATTACTTTTACAGATACTTCTAAAGATCTTCTGAAACAAAAACAGATGAAGAGTTTGCAAACCGCCGTCAGTGTCTGAGGGAGGATATTATTTAGATTCAATAATATGCTAAGAGTTAAATCTTGGGAGTGAAAATAGTTGTAGGGAAGCGCAAAACTCAACCGTGATGTATGCGATCAAAATAAAAAAGAAAAGTACTGTGTCCGGATGAGATCATGGACAATACATATGTACGGAGTTTGGTAGCTGCATGCAGTCTTCTTTGATGTTGATATTTATACTATCAGGCAATGTATTGTTTGGGTTAGCGATGTTGGTACCATTCAATATAATATGCGTGTTCTGGTCTCCTAGAACATTTTCAAGATCCGCAATCGTTTCTGTATTATTTGCAAAAGGGTTCTGCGTTGTCAACTGAGCAGCAGCGTGTTGTTTGCTCTCATAGTTACCTGTATATGACAAAAGCGCCATCAGCGACAGGAAAGATAGTACTATTGACACCGTTGTTCTTAGTGCATTCCTCATAACTGCGGTACCTTATCCATTGATTTAAGTATTTTCTTTTTTGAAAGTGACGCATATCTCTATCGCTGCCTTTGCCACAATAACTTATCTATTTAACGCAATTGAGAGTGGTCCCACTAGATGTGTAATAGGGGGAATCATTGCAAGGAACACTTAATCCTGTTATACTTTTCACTTCAAAGAGACTCATAACATAAATCTTACCCTCTATTACTATCAGATTTGCA
>DASTCR010000004.1:0-2932 GCA_035710925.1 Nitrososphaeraceae archaeon
ATTGGTTGAAAGTCGGTACAATAACATCCTATTCCTGCAAGCTGATCTATTCTTGGAACGGAACCGCTCTTCATTATCTTTTGTTTTTCCTACTGCATCAATACCCATAAAAGATTAACTACTATTCATCCTCTTTATGAGCAAAATGAAAAAAAATTTCTTTTATGCCAAGGCGCGCACCTGTGCGTACTAGATATAGTACAATGTACCGTGCTAAGAAGATATAGTGAATAACAAGATAATAAGAACCCTACTTTGGACAAATGGTTAGTTTTATTTTTTCTTAATGGTGCAAAAGTGAAGTTATAATATTGTAGGGACAAACTTCGAACTGTTGTACGTCGAACAAGAATTGATTTATACTCTAGAAGATTCTGGTATATTTTAGTCACAATTGCAGAGTTTGGCATAGGATCAAGCGAAAAAATATCCGGGATGGGCCATTTTTAACGATTAGAGTTCAATACAGTAAAAAGGCCGTAATACCATATGAATATAGTTTATGAGCAGATGCGCATTTTTTCGTTATATGGGCGAGAAGATGCTAACCAGAGAAAAAAAGCTACAAGTGGATGAAACTTTTAAAGTTACTGAAGCTATGTTGCAAGGCAAGAGAATTAAATGTGATAAAATTGAGTAACTCTAACCCTTCTACTCCTCCTCTTTGGCTTCTGATATATGGTATTGGTATAATGATATTTAGTTTGTTACTATTCTCCCTGAGAGCTGGAATACGGATATTTCTTATCTTCATGGTAATAGGTGCGGCCTTAGCCTTATTATGGTTATTTCTGTATATAAGAGCAAGGCAACGGAGTCGCGCGGGCGTTATTGCTCAGCAACCATGCATATGTCCTATCTGCAACCATGAGGAGACAGGTTCTTGCATACAACAGAAATGCGCATGTTGCATAGTTATGAAGGGTGAGACCGTTATAGGACACAATAACAATCCACTGCAATAAGTATTATTACGACGAATAATCCTGTAGAAGTCTAAACAAAAAAGGCGTGTATGTACTTCATTCATGGTAAAAAGGAGAGCAAAGTCACCAGACGAAATCACGTCTAAAACATAACCTCTCTACCTATTATTCCATTCTTCCCTTCTCGCTTGCAATATTTCTGATAATCTGCTACAACACTTATTTTTGATATCACCTATCATTTCAACCATGAGTAAAAGAAAGATTTTTGCTAAATCAAATAAAGATAACATCTCCCTAAATCCTCCGGATCTTAGCTTAATAGGACAAACCTTTGTCTCAGATAAATTTCCAATTACTATGGATAACTTTTGGTTTGCAATTAATTCCAAAGTGGTTGTAAATCCCTTTGATTTTGTTACAGTTAAGAATTTACATAATACTAGGACTATTGGAATAGTAAAGGAGCTACAAACCGTCGCCTTAGATGACAGAACCAAAATTCGAGACAATTTTGTCCAGGGTGATAAAAAAAGTATTGAAAAAAAAACGACGACGACAACTGCCTACACTCAAGATTTGCAATTAAGGGATTCCAACCATAACACTTCATCAACCACTATTGCAAAGGTAGCAGTAATGGCAAACACAGGCGTCAAGATCAAGGAAACAGGAAATAGCGTTTCGGTTAGCATGCCGGTAGAAGCTGGGAAAGCTGTAGAATTTGCGACGGTGGAAGAAATAATATTTGCTTTGGGAATCCCTGAGATGGGAAACCCAATCCCCGCGGGCATAATCCAGACAACTAACGGACTACATGTCCCAATAACACTAGATATATCTTATCTAGCTGGGCCGGACACCACCCATGTTAATGCATCAGGGATATCAGGAAATCACAAGACAACATATCTTTTATTTTTACTACAATCTGCGTATCAGAGGCTAAAAGACGATAATGTTGCACTAATTATTTTTAATACAAAAGAAGCCGAATTGCTTCAGATACACAAAAGACAGAAAGAGAAAGAGAAGGAACGAACTGAAAAACTCTTTAATATTCTAAACCTAGAAATAGAACCATTTGAGAATGTTACATACTTTCTCCCAAGAGGAAAAAATGGGAAGCCAAATTCAACTTTTATTCCAGATAAATATAAGACATATTCGTATGAACTCAAAGATATCTACGACCGACTGGACCTATTACTTCCCGATGCTTATGATCCTCAATACAATCTCTCCTCCATAATAGACTATGTATACGAGGCTTGGCCAATAAGAGACAGTTCTGGAAAAGAAATCTCTACTTGGTCGGATTTGTTCCAGTACGAAGAATATCCTCAAAATATAGTGTCTCACAGATCTTCACTATTGCATTTTCGTGGCTACTTGCAAAGATTTAGGAAATCTGCTTTGTTCACTGACAAAAAGGTTACGAGCACATATCTTGGAGATAAAATCAAGAATATAAAACCCAATGATGTATTTGTGATAGATGTAGGAACTATATCCTCTCTGGCCGAACAATCCTTTGTCGTGGGGGATGTCATGAAAAGCATTGATGAGATGTATTCTGCAAGAGAGAATCTAGATAATGATGATGTAAATGATAATACTAAAAATAAGACTGAGATTAGGAATAAAAGACCAAAATACATTCTAATCTTCATAGATGAAATCAATAGATTTGTACCAAAATCTCACAATACACGTGTGATAAACCCGGTGGCCGAACAGATAATGAGGACAGTCATCGCAGGAGGAGCAAGGGAGACAGTATTATTCTCAGCTCAGCAATTCAAAAGTACAACGGATTATCGATTACAGGAAAATACAGGGCTACATATAACAGCTAAAGTAGGATTATCTGAATTATCAACCCAGCCCTATTCTATTTTAGATGAAAGCACAAAAAATAACATTACTAGATTAAACAAAGGCGAACTAGTCATGATTCATTCTGCGTTTAGACATCCGATAAAAATTTCATTTCCAAGGGGCGC
>DASTCR010000005.1:0-3604 GCA_035710925.1 Nitrososphaeraceae archaeon
TGAGACTATCAACGGGCTATAATAAGCTCACTAGACAAGTATAAGGAGGAAGTACATTGAAATTGAACTTCTTTAGTGTGGCGAATGGACTTCCGGGACGGCCTTTGACAGTGCTTCCTCGAGTTCCTCAACTATCTGGTCGTGATCACCAATAGCACTTTTGAATTTTGCTCCGGCGGCAAAATCATGTCCGCCTCCCTCGAGAAAGTTTAAGGCGATGTTTCTGCAGGAGATTCGATCGTTATTTCGCCGTATACTGACCTTATTATCGGGACCATATAGCATCACTATATCCGAACCAGTTTTTTCAAAAATCTCCTGAGCAAATAAACTATTTTGTATGTAGGGTGAGGATCTTAGGATCGCAGCCTTAAATTTATCACCAAAACGTCGAAGCTTTAGCGTCTGAAAGGAATCTGCCTTCGCCTTGTCTCTTAGCTTGATATATGATGTGTAGTCTTTTTGCATCTCTAGATCCCACAAAATACCTCTGGAAACCTTGGCCGCGAGGGAGGACATTCTGTCGTAGCGGTCAGCGGAATTAAGATAGTATACTATAAGCTCTGAAATTGGTGTAAGATACAGGTCTCTTTTAAAAAAATCCATTGAGTGAGCCAGGCTCGCGAGAGTAAACGCCATCTCGTTACCGTGCAGGAATTTTTCATACATAAGCTCTGCTGCGCACTTTGATTGGGTAACGTCTAACTTCAGTTCAGCATAAGGTTGTATCGAGGCCCTACAGTTGTCGCGCCAAGGATGATGATCTAGCCAAACTATATCAAAGCCAGCATTTCTTGCGTCGGAAAAAGAACTCTTAGCCAAGTCAATTGAGGATGTGTCGTCGCTTAGTGCTAAATCACAAATAATGATTAATCCCTTGTCACGGCGTGGTGAAGAAACGGCGAGCTTATTTACAAAATAAGCTATGGTCCGAAAGGTCTCCCTTCCGTTTCCCAAGAATATAGTTCTTGCCTGGGGGTACCTTATCAATCCAATAGCCGCAGAGACAAGCCCATCGAGATCGGATTCATGTGAAAATATTAGTACATTCATAGCAAAACTGTTGCATTTAGGGATATCATGTGAAATTGATTTCGCACAGACCAGATAAAAACCATCACCTGCTTCTCCTCGCTGATCCAAGTTAATTATTGTAGGAATGGGGTCGATATTCTCATCTATACCCTGAACTTACTTTTAAGGTGAGCACAGACCACCAAATTGCGATCGCAATAGTTTTCTATTCTAAGATCCAAGTTGGCTGAACGTTTCCAGTGTTGTGATACAGGGTTCACCAGTCCTAGTGCTTTATATGATCCGTTAGGATTGCACATATCCGTTCGATACCCAAATCTACTGCGTAGTTCCCCAATTTTGGTCCTTTGTCTTCGTTCAGTAATATTTTATACAGCAACTTAAAGAAATCTTTTGGTAAAATGTTATTGTTTCTTGCAATTTCAAAAATTTTAGATTGAACAATTTCTGGTAAGTCAGGATCGTTTTCCTGCCCCAGGTAGGACCGCAAAGCGCTGACTAGCTGTCCCACAGCTTGGCTTTCGTTTGAGCCAAGCGATATAATAGGTATCTGGTGTCTTTCAACCATTTTGTCCTCTATCCAATTAGAAGCCAAAGAAATTCTTCTAATTATACCGTCTGTCTTCTCTTTTGCCAGATCGTGCTTTACCAGACGTTGGAACACCTTTTCAATCCTTTCTTCCAATGGGAACAAGACTCCGTATTGAACTAAAAGGTCAAAAGGGATATGGATATCAGGATGTGATGGAGGTCTTAAATGATTGACGTACTCATAGAGGCCCTTTAACTTTACCAGTTTGGCCTTATTTTCTTCTGAAACCTTGCCAAAGTAAATGTCTTCATAAAGGTCGTATTCGTTCATCAGGGTGGGTATCTCTTCTAGACTTACGGTTCGCGTTCCAATAACTCTCTTGAAAAATAATAGCATAAGAGACTCTGGTGTCCCGTATCTCAGCCACTGTTGGGGTGTAATCACGTTCCCCGAGGACTTACTTATTTTTTTACCTCTGCGATCTAAAAAGAGTTCATATTTTAGGTGCAAAGGATGAGGATAACCCAGAACCTCGTCAGAAACCCAATCATTTACACGCACAGAATCCATAATGTCTTTTCCGAAGGCTTCAAATCTAACATCAAAAGCTGCCCATCTGGCAGCAAATTCTACCTTCCATGCAAGCTTGCCATCGGCTTTCCTGACATCGGATTCCCCGCGATGTCCGCAACCCTGGATATCGGTGTTTCCAATCTTAGAGCCCCTGCAGGAGTATGACACTTTTTTCTCTTCAGTGTAATATCTTTCTGCCCTGGCAACGTAGAGCCTTCCACACGATTTGCAGATGGGAAAATAAGGAAGGATTTGAAGAAACTTTTCTTGACCCACGAGAGTAGCTATTTTACGACCAAGCGATACACTATTCTTCAAAATAATATCAATTTGTGAACTGAACGCTCCCTTGCGATACGCATCAGTCGCGCTCTGAAAGCGATATGGAATTCCGATACTCTGAAGTCCCTTTAACAAAGAACCTACCATGTGGTCGGCAAACGACTTATGGCACTTTCCGTTAGGATCTGGTATAGTTGATACAGGCTTGGCTAAATATTCGTTCAGCCACGCGGGCAGGCCGCTTGGAACTTTTCTCAGCCCGTCCATGTCGTCAGAATAAACTATTAATTCTGACTCGTAACCTAGATTACGAAGAGCCAATAATACGCCATACGCCCGGACAGCATCTGCCATACTTCCTAGATGCGGAACACCTGAGGCTCCTAGTCCGCTTTCGACTTTAATTAATGTGGTAGATCGACCTAGGCCCTTCTCGCGATCCACCAAAGTGTCAGCTACCTTGTCAATCCATGTTCCTTTGCCAATGGTTTCAACCTCTGGGTTCGGCAAATATCATCACAGCGTCTTAGTCATGTAGGGGCCATTTCTTGAATATCCTAACCTCCTATAATATTCTCTAGTTCCAACTGCACTTATCACCGACAATTTTTTCAGCCCGAATTCATCCTTTACAATCCTCTCTGCCTCTTTCATTAGTCTAGTCCCATATCCTTTGTGCTGGTAGGAGTCAGTCCCCGGCATATGTCCTATATCGACTGAAACGCCATAAACGTGTAGTTCCCTAATTATAGCAGATCTCTCGCACTTAGGATAACTTTGCCCCTTGATTTCGAGTCGGTGTGGAAAGGCTGGTTCCCTAAGTCTCAAAAAACCCAAGATCGAAAGCTCATCACTGCTTTCAAAGGAGAGGAAGACCTCGGTTCCTCCTGATGCGGTGTAGTCTGCCCTACGCAAATGGATTTCCCGGTCTTGAAGCAAAGTACGATTTTGTAACCCCGCTTCCCGGCATCTTATGCAGTTACACCTAAGCCCTCGTTCCGATAGTTTTTGAAGAGCCATCTGTCTCAGGTTTCCCTGCTTCGGCCCTGCAACAATCTCTTTATCTTCAATTTCTCGTTGAACACGCATTATCCTAACCCAAGGAGGAATAGCCTTCTTTACTTCAAAGAGTATTCTAATATAATCTTCCGATGAGTAAGGGTTGTATCTCCCCTTTTTGTA
>DASTCR010000006.1:0-2393 GCA_035710925.1 Nitrososphaeraceae archaeon
GCGTGCTTAAGTCTAAAACTTTCAAATAGAATACAAAGTAGGAAGCAATAAATTCGGGGGGTATTATTGTGTGGATAATGAATACCCAAGGGATATCGTCTTGGCTTATGTCTGGCGTAGCTATTATAACACTTATGATGAGCATGCTTGTTTTGGGGAGCCCTGTTATTCCACTTGCCGCTCAAAGCGGTAATGTGACAGGGTCACCGGTGTTGCCTACGAACGGAAGTCAGAGTACGCAGGCTGGTAGTCAGATTCCAGACACAGCTCTGCAATCGGTTCTCGAACAGACTCGAAGTGCGAATGCTACGAGCTTCGCGATAGGCAACATCATTAACCAAACTGGTCTCAGTAATACGACCCAGGTAGGTCAAGGCAATGAGACTATGAGTACAGTAATAGAAGAGGCCAGGAATACCAATGCCACGAGTTTTGCAGCCGATAGCATAATTAATCAGACACAGTCTGGGGGCAACTCAACAGTAGGTTGACCAACGCTCCATAGGAGATCACTTATTTCGACACACTGTAGTGACCATGGCTCGATGACGGGGCCGTGGAGGAAGGGAGTGCTTTAAATTGGCTGAGACAATACCATATGTTCTCTCTTAGGAAGACAATTATTGGCCGTAACGATATTACGAGAGGCGCTATTTATGCATCTCCTTGAAAATATATGAACCGTAGTCGTGTTTGTTTAATTAGCCTTAATCAGGCAGGAAAACAAATAGTCCTGATTGCGTATATGACCGGTATTTTGTGGCTTCGCCGGAATCCCATTTCTTTGGTTTTTTCTGCAATAAGTCCTTTTTCATTATTATTTGTATTATTCATAGTGAGCAATGGTCAATATCTCCAGTTCGCCGTTTCTGGTAGTCTTGTGATGGCCCTGGTAGGTTACGGACTTGCACTCGGCCAGGATATATCATTCTACAAGACTGAATATAAAATTCAAGATGTTTTTGTTGCATCTCCTGTATTGTCGCTAACATATATGACAGGGCTTGCTTTGTCGCAGATCCTTTTTGGTCTTCCAGCACTTATGGTTTTAACTATTCTTACTGCCTATCTCGGAACATCGTTGACTTATCTTCCCATCCTGATTCTTACAATTTTCCTCGTCTGGGGAGCTATGTCGGCTATGGGTTTCTTCCTATCATCTCACATGCTCCACATGAGAAATGCGACACAAATTATTTCTTTCGTGAATGTATTATTGGCAGTATTACCTCCAGTTTTCTATTCAATAGAGCGGCTTCCTCTAGAGCTACAATTCGTCGCATATGCGGTTCCGACTACTCATGCTTCTCTGATGCTACAACATATTATGGGAATGCCTACGCCAGTAGGATGGAGCATATGGCTCGGCCTAACAATTCAAATAATTTATCTGGTTGGCTTTGTTCTCCTTGCCAAGACAAAGGCACTTTGGAGGGATATTTAATTTGCTCAAATGATGGTCATCCAACCTTGTATCGGTCCTCAATTCTGTAACGGGCATACTTATCATCTGGTGAATATTTTGGGGGATGAGGATCTATAGTTTGAACCTTGCACGAATCACATTCCCGCTTGAGCGTATACGCACCGCAATTTGGGCATTTTCTAATTAGGTGCTTCATTGCAATACGAGCGTTCTAATTTCATCCTATTTCACCGTACTTTATTCGAGTCAATCGATCCTATTTCAGTGGCTTTTGCGTGAACTTTCACGACTAAAATTGAAGCTACCATGAAACTTTTCTATAGATGATTTGGCTTTTTCCATGATACCGTTCATCGTCTTCTCTGCTTGTTTGAAGTTTTCTGCTTGAACCGTAACGCGGTATTTTGGAGCACCGATATAATTGATTGTCACCTGCACATTAGATTTGGTCGCCTCCAGAGGCGATAAAATGTTTTTAATTACCTCTATTCCTTGCGGGTCTCGGGAAGAAATTTCTAAGATATCTCTGATTTCTACATGCGGGACCTTAATCTTATTACTTTCGTCCTCAATTGCTTTTGTAACTTCCGAAGAAAACTCTAGGTTGCGAATGGAATCAACACCTTTCTTGGCTACAGTCTCAAAAAAGTCGTAGATACTATCGTATTTTTGCAGGATCTTATCTTCCATTTCGTCTATCTCATTATCAGATAAATTCGCCTTAACTTTGACCATTTCCATAAATGCTGTTGCCTTCTCATTTCTTTTCACTTCTATTAACTTCGACTTCCTTTCTTCGCCAGAAACTTGTTTGAGAGATAGATCGACCTCTGCTCTTTTTTTGTCTACTCTGATAACCTTGAGGACTGCTTTTTGCTTTGGTTTTACATATCTTTCAATATTCCTTATCCATCCAGTTGCAATTTCTGAAATGTGCAGAAAGCCTGTCATGTTGCCGTACTCATCC
>DASTCR010000007.1:0-3137 GCA_035710925.1 Nitrososphaeraceae archaeon
CATAACATCTGCATTAGATCCTGTAAGTTGTTCCAATTCACTTGCAGTTCCAACGTCAGTAGTATTGCCTGCGGTTGTGTTTCCAGCCGTACCACCTGTGGTTGCATTAGTGGTATTTGTCTGAGCAGATGCCGCTTCCAATGATGTACCTGAGGCAGACACAATTAGTCCTGCTGATGTTAGCATGGCCGCTAAAAATATTATTTTATTCATCGGTATGTGTCGTGTGGAACAATGAACTTAAATCTTTCATCCCAACGTTTATGATTTAGCATACGATCTGTTTCAATGAAGCGTCCATTCTCTAATCACATCAGGTATCTCATTAGATATAGCACGGCAGTACAAACTCATAGCATGGATTGATCGGATTACTGTTACAATATGCACTAACGAAGATTAATTCCAAACGAATTAGCGTGAGCGTAAGTTATATTATTATAATTGTGGTACTAGTCTAATAGTGTGTAGGGCACTCCCTTCTTACTCCATTCCTGCAGTAGACGATGAACCGCTTACATTTACTCTTTCGCTTCTTGCTTCTTCACTCACTTGACGCGATTCAGTCACGCATAGACGAAGGTCTGTTTAAAATAGAGCCCGAGAGACTCGAGTATGTATTTCTGGGTCGTTCTATTCCAAAAAAGACGGCTGTACAGGTGTTGGTGTCAATGGTATAACTATACTGTATCACAGATTTCTTACAGTATGGTAATTGCTAGAAGACGATTCTTTTTTAGCCATGTCTTGCTTCAATATCTCTTTAGCGTCAAGTGTTAAGTGAAAAAATCCCAATCAGATAAATGCCTTTATCGGATGCCATTATAGATGTACTATGTCTACCAAAATTAAAGGAAGGTTTTCTAAAATAGTTGTTGGGATAGACGGTTCAGAATCATCGATGGATGCAGCAGACTATGCAACGGAGATAGCAAAAAAAGATGGTGCCGAGGTAATTGCGTTGAGCGTCAACCGCCTTCCCTTGTCTTCGTATGGCTTAGCAGATCCTCAAGATGAAGTAAAACAGTCAAAAGAAAATGAGGAAATGCAAGAACTTAGGGAATTGTTAGATAAAGTGAGTCTAAATGCAAAACAAAGCAATGTACAACTAAAAAAGGAGATTATTAATAGTCAGATGTCCGTTGAGGCAGCAATAGTTGAATATTCAGACTCTGAGGGTGCTGATCTCATAATTATAGGGACAAAGGGAACTTCCAACATTAAGAATATGTTGCTTGGTAGTATTGCGTCAGGAGTAGTCAAATATGCAACATGTCCTGTAATGGTAGTAAAATAATATTATACTAACGCTACTGCTCGGAAGCCTTTCTTTCAATTGTTGCCATGATGGATCTATCTTTAGCAAATGTCAAAAGATTAAAGATTGATCTTGATGAGGTCATTTTTGAATCACATATATCTGCAATGGTATGCCAACCAATTGGATTTATCTGGTAGCAGAGTAGGCATCTAGTAGTCCCCGCCTTTGGAAATTTGAACAATCTCTGGCCAACCTACATAATTTAAAAAGTATTAAAATACTGCTTACTTTCTAACCAAAAATGTTTAAAAATGCACCACCTGGTTGGGCCATAAAGTTGGTCAAACATATTTATTCTAATGATTTAATCAAGGTATTTGAAGATACACTTGATTTAGGTGGAGAAGAAAAAATCTATACAAGAGCTATACGCAGAAATTATTCAACTATAGTTCCCTTTATTTCTAATGATAGAATTCTTGTTTTAAGAAGCTACAGACATTTAGTTGACTCAATTCAAGTAGAAGCACCGTCAGGATACATAGAAGATGGTGAAAGTCCAGAGCAAGCGGCTAGACGTGAGCTTGAAGAGGAAACAGGTTATACAGCCAAAAAGATTGTAACCCTTGGTTACTACACTCTAGATTATACAATGTTCGAACAAAAAGGCAATGTCTTTGTAGCATATGGTTTGGATAATAAGGGAACGCAATCTTTAGGTAAAATGGAAAAGATAGTAATAGACACCATCACAATCAACGAGATAAAGCGATTATTATCTCAAGGAAGGATATTAAACGCAGCATCTATTGTCGCATTTTATAAAGCACTAGATTTTCATGAACGACATATGATGTATTAATAGAGTACAAACAATGGAAATTGGGGTATTTGCATTATAGAATATAATTATAAAAGTATCGGAGCTGGTATATGTCTTACATAGAATTGGGGGATATTATTATAATACTTACATAAATTCTCCAGTTCACCCAACAATTCAAATTAATTATATGATCTTTGTCTCCTTTTTAGGATAGTAAGTAATTATAATCTGTTTATCATTATTATGTATACCAGAAATAAGATTGATTAGAGCTAACCCTTCAGCACTACAATATAAGGAAATTGCAGATAAAATGGAGCGCGAATCTGCACAAGAGGTTCTGAAATGGGCATTAGATACTTATGCGCCGAGAATTGCCTTAGCGTCCAGCTTCGGTGCTGAGGATATTGTCCTTATTGATATGATGGCAAGAATTGATAAAGAAAAAACGAAAGTCTTTATCTTAGATACAGGTCGGCTTAATCAAGAGACTTATAACGTAATAGATGACATCCGTAAAAAATACAATATTCAAATAGAGGCATATTTTCCTGCTCAGGAAGAAGTCGAGGAAATGGTACGAGTAAAGGGAATGAATTTAATGTATGAAAGTATTGAAAATAGAAAACTCTGTTGTGAAATAAGGAAAGTACATACTCTTAATAGAGCATTAAGCAAACTTGATGCTTGGATTACTGGTCTTAGGAGAGAACAGGCAATAACAAGAGCCAGCATCAAAAAGATTGAAATAGATTCTTCACACGCCAATATTGTCAAACTAAACCCCTTAGCAGACTGGACCAACGAAATGGTCTGGGAATATATTCATAAAAATAATATCCCATATAATAAGTTGCACGATATGGGCTACCCTAGTATAGGTTGTGAACCATGCACAAGGGCAATTCAACCTGGTGAGGATCCTAGAGCAGGGAGATGGTGGTGGGAAAGTGATACTAGTTACAAAGAATGTGGGTTGCATTGGAACCCTACAAAACCATCCAAGAGTAGGTAGTGAATAATACTATAACTGACACTAGTAGTAGTAGT
>DASTCR010000008.1:0-3788 GCA_035710925.1 Nitrososphaeraceae archaeon
GCATAATCGAATCAAAGAGTCATGAGTAATCAAAATCTTCTGACCTCTGTTATGGGCAGTCGGATGGTGGCTATCAGTACTGCTTCTGTCGTACTTGTTCTTATAATAGTTGCTTTGCTATCGACTCGCCAGCTCATAGAGCTTGATCAAAGTTCGCAAACTTTGCTTTTTGTTCTGATTGTAACAATTGGCTATGGAATAGGGTCATGGATTCTTCTAGAGTACACTAAACGGATAACCACAGCATTGAGAAGTAAGTCCCAATTTATAACGCGAATGCACTTGTTCGTGACTATAGTTCAGTTTTCCCTGCTGGGCATTTTGCTATTTGTAATATACTATAATACTGTCAGTTGCGGCGCTGAGAATTTGAACTTTTGTATGAGCGCAAGAATTGCCAGTGTTTCTGTTAATGCTATTGCTTCTGCCGCTGCTGTTATAATCTTGGGTCTATTCAGCTACAAATTCTTTGCATGGTATAAATTAAGTAATAAAAATTTCATTCTCTTATTGTATGGCGTAGCAGCTGCGATTCTTGCTCTATCTATTGGAGGCGATGCGCTCGCCAAAATAGGAATACAACAAGTAATAGAAGAAAAAACATTACCCGGAGCGACTCCTGAAGCATCTTTCTTATATGAAAGCTTTGAAAAATATCCGGGTCAAATACAGTATAAAGTAGTAGATCCCAATATTACTACTCTGTATATAGTACCAGATGCACTCAAAGCACTCCACAAGTTCATTGTTGTACTGACTTCGGATCCTAGATATGTCCTTTTGTGGATTGGTACATTTGTTCTTTTACATATGTATTTTCAGCGCATTGGCCAGAAAGTAACAAAGTTCCCGATCAAGTACTGGATTTTACTTACCATCCCCTTGATTCTTTATTTGGTAGGAAGCGGACTGATATTTTCATTACCTAATGATTCAGATTATCGATATTACCAGAGAATAATATATAGGGCTGGTTCTATAGGGAGCAACCTCTTATTTGCTGTAGCTATTTTTATAATAGCAAGAAATGTTCCTTCAGAGAGGGTAAAAGACTATCTGACAGTAGCAGCAATTGGTATTGCTACAGTAGGAATATCGTTTGGTGCTTCTGCGTTGCAGCAGACATTTGGAGTGGCTGCTCATTCTTTTGTGCTATTGTCCTCTTATCTTTTCATTATCGGATTTTATGCTTCAGCTATATTCTTATCTCAGGATGCAAAATTAAGAAGAGCAATCAAAAACTCTGCAATAGAGGAATCTAATCTCTTAGTAAGCGTAGGTTTACCTCACATAGAGCAAGAAATAGAAAGAAGGGTATTAACTGCAGCACAAAGACAAGAAAAGGTTCTCATAGACGAGACTGGAGTTCAGCCTTCGCTTACGGCACAAGAAATGAAGCAATATCTCTCTAACGTTCTAAAGGAGATTAAGCTACTGCATAATTTTGATGAAATATTATACAAGGGAAAAGAGATTTTGGAAAGCTCTTCAGAGTTTTTAGCCTGTCTCAAATATACGGGACTCAGATTGGCATATGACAACTACTTTAACATATATGAAAGAATTATGGAGAAATATAAAAAAGGGCAACATAAAGGAATAAGATGGGTAACGACCGTAGACCAAAATACAGCGGATCTAGTCAAAGCATTTCTGAGAATAGGTATAGAAATAAGGCATGTAAAAAATATGCCGCCTATTGATTTTGCACTTTCTGATAAAGAGATGGTTGCTACAATACAGAAACTAGAAAAAGGAGGCAATTCAATTCAGAACCTCCTGGTTAGCAGCGAATCTGCATACATAGATCACTTTGTCTCTATCTTCAACGAATTGTGGGCTGAAGGGATCGACGCAAAAGATAGAATAAAATCTATTGAACAAGGATTAGAACCAGAATTTCTTGATGTAATAAACGACCATAAAAAAGCCAGTCAAATTCTTGTTGAGTTAGCAAAATCCGTAAAGAAAGAAGCACTTATTCTTCTCCCAAACGACAAAGCACTCATGAGAATAGACAGGTTGGGTATAATTGACTATCTCACAAAGGAATCCAAAAATGGTGCAACCATTAAAATCATCTGTCCATTGTCTGAAAGGAATTCTGAGCTAGTAAAAAGACTATCTCAGGATGCACCTGATATAAAAATTCTTAATGGAAACAATTCAACTTCTGGCATGTTCATAGTAGATGGTGAAAAATTTATTCGGGCAGAACTTAGCGATCCTGATGCTGAAAACTTCTCAGACGCAATTGGCTTTACCATCTATTCAAACAGCAAACTAAGCGTAGAGTCATTTAAATCGGTATTTGAATTACTGTGGAAGGAGCATGTGTTAAATGATGAGCTAAAAAAAGCAGACAGTATGAAAAGGGACTTTATCAATATTGCAGCGCATGAGTTGAGAACACCTATACAACCTATACTTGGTTTGTCTGAAATTATTAGCCACAAGGTAAGTGAAGAAGAGCGTGGATATATGGATGTAATAATAAGAAATGCCAAAAGATTACACCGGCTCACAGAAAATATTTTGGATGTTACTAGGATTGAAAGCCAGTTGCTAAGATTGAATAAAGAGCACTTCAACTTGAATGACACTATTTCTAATGCGATAGTCGACTTACAAAATCAAATCAAAGGAAAAAAAGATATAAAGATAGAATTTTCATATGATGATGCTATCTTCATCAACGCAGACAAACAGAGAATCGTAGAGGTTATCTCCAATTTGTTGAGTAATTCTCTAAAGTTTACAGAAGAAGGTGTTGTCACTATAGCAACCAAAAAGCAAGACGACGACCAGGTTGTTGTAACCGTGAAAGATAGTGGAAGAGGTATAGATAGTGAAGTAATTCCAAAGTTATTTACCAAATTTTCTACGAAATCTCAGCAAGGAACAGGACTAGGATTGTATATTTCCAAAAGCATAGTAGAAGCACATGGAGGTAAAATATGGGCCGAGAACAATACCTTCAACGGTGGGAAAGGAGCAAGCTTCCACTTTAGTATACCTGTTGAGGAGAAGGTGCATTACGCCATTCAATCATAAATGGGAAGCAAAAACAGCATATAGTAATTCGAAATGAGACTTTTGCGACATTAATTATTAGTAGCATCATCGTTCCTGTGAACTTTGTATATACCTACCATATTATTTAAAAAAGATAAACTTTGATAACAGAGAAACAAGTATTTACAAAGGACCATTTCTGCCAATTCGCAAAATAAAAGAACCTTCTTTGATGATTATTTCAGACAGGCGAATACACAGTATTTTCTCAATAACCCTCGCATGTCCTTTGAATCCCGGTTTGACTATTCCTATATAGGCAATAACAGTAAGTCTATTAGAAAACTCTGCATTATGACCAAACCAAACCGTCTTTCATAAGTGTGCAAGGTCATTTTCTTATGAATGATAATTTCTGAGCTGAAATATACTTGAACCACTGCTGATCATTGAAGAACGAACTTTTGTCAACAGCGATCAAACAAAAAAGACTTATCTTGGTATTCCTATCGGCATCGTTGATTGGATTTATTGCTACAACAGTACCAATAACTTTGCCAGATTTGCTTGCACAGACCACTAATTCCTTGGGAACAGAAAAGAAAGATATATTCAAGGTGATTATGACGGTACAAGGACTAGACCATAACACTGGCGATATTGTCACAATTGTGACTGTAAATGGCGAATCAAGGGCCAAGCTATTTGATGACAGCAAGACATACATCCATTCTATTAATGCTGACGGCACTGGGGGTATTATAGAATATGTC
>DASTCR010000009.1:0-8491 GCA_035710925.1 Nitrososphaeraceae archaeon
AGCATGGAAGCACTCGCCTGGCTGATAGCGCAGCCTCTTCCTTCAAATTTGACGTCTGTTATTTTGTCACCGAAGATTTTCATGTGGATGTCTATTTCATCTCCACATAATGGATTGCTGTCGTGAGTGCTTATATCAGCATCGGGAAGCTTGCCCTTATTCCGAGGGTTTCTATAATGATCAAGAATAATTTCCCGATAAATATCATCGCTCATACTCTGAACAGCCTCCTTGCATCGTGAAGTGCCTGCACAAACGAGTCTATTTCTTCTTTTGTGTTGTAAATATAAAAACTTACCCTGGATGTGGCAGAAACCTGAAGCTTTCGCATCAAGACTTGAGCGCAATGGTGACCAGACCGAATAGCTATTCCTCGATCATCCATTATAGTGGCCAAGTCATGAGGATGAATATCAGCTAAATTAAAGGCTATAACTCCTCCCCTTACGGAGGACTGTGTCGGTCCGAAAATTGTTATCCCTTGAACATCCTGTATGGCTTGCATAGCGTACTGTATCATCTTTAATTCATGATTCCTAACTGCGGACATACCAATTCTGTTCAAATAATCTATTGATGCTCCAAAGCCGACAACGTCGGCTATGTTTGGCGTACCAGCTTCAAACTTGTACGGCAACTCATTGTAATTGGTATAATATTTGTCCACCTCTTTGATCATGTCTCCTCCTCCTAAGAAAGGGGGCATTCCTCTTAGAATATCTTTTTTTACATACAGCACGCCCACTCCCGTTGGCCCCAGCATCTTATGGGCGGAGAAGGCCATGAAATCACAATCCATTTGCTGTACATTTACTTCCATGTGAGGTACTGATTGTGCTCCATCAACGAGGACATGGATCCCTCTCTCATGTGCCATTTTAACGATTTTATTAATGGGAACAATCGTACCTAAGACGTTGGACATATGACTGACTGAAACAAGTTTGACCCTGTTTCGATCCAGCCTCTCTCGATAATCATCAAGATCTAAATCTCCGTTCTCATTGACTACTATATATTCCAAATTGCAACCTCTTTCCTCTGCTAGAATTTGCCAAGGGACAATATTACTATGATGCTCCATCTCGGTTATCAGTATACAATCATTTTCGCTGATATTCCTACCACCCCAAGAATGCGCTACAACGTTGATTGCTTCGGTAGCATTACGTGTAAAAATGATTTCATCTGTTGACTCGGCATTGATAAATTTTTTGACCTTTTCTCTTGTCAATTCGTATTTTATTGTCGCCTCCTCAGCCAGCTGGTGCACACCCCTATGAATGTTAGAATTATAGTTCATGTAATATTCAGAGATCGCCTGAATAACCGAAATTGGTTTCTGTGTGGTCGCAGCGTTATCAAGGTAGACAAGCCGCCTGTTCCCCCTTAGGACTCTTTTCAGAATCGGAAAGTCCTCTCTAATCCTCGCTACATCAACCATTTGATTCCTTTGAGCACTCATGCCTTCTACTTACCCTTGTCCTAGGTTCAATAAGCATATCGACATGCAATTATATAAAGGAACTACCCTTTACCTTACCTGATTTTTCTGCACTGTTGGTATTTCCCAACGGACTGCTATCAGCGAAGTTACTTGTATAACCAACAGAGCACGAAGCCAAGGGCGGTTTTCACAGCGGGTGGTCTATTTTTGCATTCGTCCATTGCATAGGGACATCTATTGAGAAATTTGCAGCCTTCCGACAAATTTTTTAGGTCCGGAGGCTGACCCTTCATGTAGACAATATTCTTTCCGGAGGATAGTCTTGGGATAGACGAGACCAGCAGCTGGGTATAAGGGTGCTTTGGCTTCTTTAATACCTCATCATTACTGCCCAGTTCGACTATCTCGCCAGCGTACATTATCGCCACTTGGTCAGCGATTTCGAATATGACGCCAAGGTCGTGACTAATGACGATGATTGTGAGACCTTTCTTAACCTTAAGGTACTTTAATAGCTTCACAATTTGAGCCTGGACAATAACGTCCAACGCTGTAGTTGGTTCATCGGCTACTAATATATCGGGATCATTTAGAAGCGCCATTGCGATAACAACTCTCTGCTTCATTCCTCCACTTAATTCGTGCGGATATTTTTTAGCAGTGGTACTATCAAGACCGACGTCTTGCAGAGAGATCAAAATCCTGTCATCGTTATTCCCTTTTGATCCATGGAACCTTAAAATCTCTTCCATTTGATCGTGCACTGTGAAGACTGGATCTAGACTGTTCATCGCGCTCTGAAATACCATGGCGATTTTTTTCCATCTGATGTGTTTATCATATTGAGCATCTTCCAGCTCCACAATATCCATTCCATCTAAAAGCACCGCACCTCTAACTATCCTTCCCTGACTTGGGAGGCTTCGCATCAGTGCAGAACCCAACGTGCTCTTTCCACATGCTGATTCACCCGCAATACCCATTGACTCAGTTCCTTTAATGTTAAAGCTAACCCCGTTAACCGCCTGGGTTACTATTCCTTTTTCCTCGAAATAATGTACAGTCAAGTTTTCCACAATTAATTTGAACTCTCCAGACGCCATGAAAGACAGCATATTTCGTAATGGCTACCAGGTACTTAATCATAACGAGCCATACAGTTCTAGTTTTGGGTAGGTCTTTGAAGTTGTTTTTCTTTAAGCGTTAATACTAGAGCATGCAAAATTGGTCGGTTCTTTTTGTTTGTACTAGTCTGGTGCCCGTTTGCGATAACGAGTTAAATAAGAGGTGTGGCATAAGTTTTATTTATGGAAAAGTGATGGCTTTGAAAACTCCTATTTGTTCGTTTGATGCAAAGACTGGTGTTCTTTGTGCTAAATGCGAAGAAAGATTAAGGTCTAAAGATCTAACTCAGGATGAAGTTCACGCATCGATTGTCCTCACAAGATTGGCGCAGCGTTATTCAGAGGTCGATAAGATTACCCTGGTTACAGCGTTCAAGGTAGAGACTGATTTCGTCCTGGTCATGAGAGGATCCGATCTCCAACTAATAAGGACACATGAAGCAATACGTACCGAGACCGCAAGGCAATTTGGTGCTAGGGTTTGGATGGTGGAATCCGATTCATCGGATCGCCGGTTCATCGAAAGTCTTCTTTATCCTCGTAGAGTACTCTCTGTGAATTTGATTTGGCTCCCAGATGGGAACAAACTGACTAGAGCTATCCTAGATTCAAATAGGGTTTCGGATCTTGGAAATGACCTTTCCAAAGTTCAAAGGATAGCGAAAAAAATTAAGGACATCGAATTGCTTGTTGAGCATAAAAAATAGAAGAGATATGCTTCACCATAACCAGAGATCTCATTATATAGCTCAGTTAAACGAGTCTTTGACCGGTCGACGGGTATTTGTAGCAGGTTGGGTCGAAGACATAAGGGATATTGGGCGGCTCGTATTTGTCATTTTGAGAGATTCAACTGGCTCCATACAGGCGGTGGCCAGAGGTCAGCACCTGAACCAAGTCAAGGAAATCTCGAGGCAAAGCTCTGTAGTTATTGGAGGATCAATACGGAAGAGTGATGCGAGAGACTCTCCCATAGAAATTGGGATTGAAGAGATTATAGTAGCCTCAAGGGCGGCATATCCTCTACCTATCGATGGAACAGGAAGAGTTAATTCATCGATGGACAAACGCATTGACTCCCGAGCGTTGGACCTGAGGAATCCTTCGATCAGCGGAATTTTCAAGCTGAGAGGGCTTGTACTATCATCAATAAGAGAGAGTCTTTTAACAAAGGGGTTTCTGGAAGTTAATACACCCAAAATCATAGGCACGGCCAGCGAAGGAGGTGCCAATCTTTTTAGCTTTGATTATTTCAAAAGAAAGGCATACTTGGCGCAAAGTCCCCAACTTTACAAAGAGGAATTAATAATAAGCCTCGACCGTGTCTTCGAGATTGGGCCCTATTTTAGATCCGAGAAGTCACACACTGTTAGACATCTTTCAGAATTCACCAGCGTTGACATTGAGGCTGCATTTGTAGACTATGAATTTACGATGTCCATTTTAGAGGGGCTGGTAAAAAGCGTTGTGAGAAATGTATCTGGCGCATTCAATGAGTTGGCCCCCTTGCGTGACCTTAACTTGGAGTTGGGGTCGAACGGGTCTATCGAAAAACTCACATACAAGCAGTGTTTAGAGGAACTGTGGAAAAACGGAGAGAAGATAGAGTTCGGGGCAGACCTTACTGACTCTTCATTGCGTCTACTAGGGGAGAGGCATGCAGGTCTTTACTTTATTACAGACTGGCCAACTGAATTAAAACCGTTTTATATCCAGGATAAGAGACAGGACCCGGAGCTGTCTGAGTCGTTCGACCTACAGTATGGATACTTGGAACTCGCTTCTGGAGGGACTAGACTACACGATAAAGAAAGGCTGCGGGCTAGACTAGAGAAAAAGGGCCTCCGACCTGAGAATTTTGCTGACCATTTAAAAGTATTCGATTGGGGTATGCCTCCTCACGCTGGGTGGGGACTGGGCTTCGACAGATTTATGATGGTATTGACTAATTGTCAAAATATCAGAGAGGTTGTGTTATTCCCCAGGGATGTTGAACGCCTTCATCCTTAATTAACCCCATGCGAACTTGTATTACCCTTCCTGAGTACATGAACGCCGAAAATGTATGGCTTAAAGTCGAATATATGAGCCATACAATAGGATTTAATCGCATAAATTTTATGTCTTTACGCGATGGCCTGGGCATAGAGGGATGGGAATGAAAAATACCGACAATGTCTAATCCTATTTTTCTTGCATGTTCATAGGCACAGAAAAGATCGTCAGGGTCCACACTAAAAGAGATCGGGGATCGGTCGTGGTTCGTCAACACGAACATTTCGAGAATGTTGCGGTTGGCACGCAAATCTTCACCCATTAGGAGTGCACAGGATTCAAATGGAAGAGCAGATTGTGCAAGATTGGCTAATCTGTCCAATGTAACTGAACGAATGGTCACCTTTTGCAAGGAGACCTATAGTGCCAATGCTAGATAAAAGCTAAACATCGCCGTTACCCTTGTCGAAGTCGTCATGATGATACTGCAACTCTTTGTGTCAACGCCGCCGAGGATTTTTCAGCAAAAGGCACACTATTTGCTCCATAAGGGATACAACGATGCGATCGATTAAGGAAGCCCGATTCGTTGCAAAAATTATTAGTATTCATAAGCCAGTCAGGGCCAGCGATGTAAGTTCTTCCTGGACCACGTTTAATTTTACATTTGTTGTATTTTTCACTCCTACCCCTGTTGAATTTTCTGCGGCAGGATCACTGACCTTTGGAGTAACAAGACCGAAAATATAAAAAGAAGAACCCCCGATCACCGCTGCCCCAATAAAGATTACAGCCAGCGCCTTGATATATGGGCTCCTTCTGTATGAGGCAACAGCTAGCACCGAGGAAGGAATAGCAATTGTCATGATCAATCCGATATAAACAAAAATGCTAGGGGCCTGTGTGCTAACGGTTACTGCCGCAGCAAAGCCGAAAGTGACAAGAAAGCCTAAGGTTATAAAGGTGGCTGATTTTGCCCTTGCGCTTGTAGGAAACCCGTCCTTAAATAGGCCCGATGCGAGAAAAATTAATCCTATGAAAAGAGTAAGCAGGCCCACTGCGTGCATTCCTTCTATGAAAGTCTTTGCTATTCCTGATAGGGAGATTCCAACCGTCACAATACCAAGTGAAGAAAGACCGATCCCTGGCGTCAGTAGATCCCAGTCTGTCATAATAACATACTTGTGACGTGATAGCGTATAATAAATCCTTTCTGGATAGCATGAACTTGATTGCGATGAGTCCACGATGCCATCTAGGTTGAATTTCTGTCAAGGATTGAAATAGCCGTTGTTCTGAGAAGTTCGAATAAATTAAATGATAGTATGCTACTGTGCCAATTAAGGTACCTAGCAGTGAGCTTAAGAGCATATGTGGAGGTGTCGAAGCCCAGAATAGTTTTGGTACTGGTAATAACCGCCGTAGCCTCAGCCCTGGCTGCCTCTAGGTTTGATGCATCTCCTCAAGTAGGTTGGGATATAGCTGCCAAGAATCTAGTTTTGCTTGCATTGTTTGGCGCCATGGCCTCGATGGGTGCAAGCGCTCTTAATCATTATTATGATCGAGACATCGACGGAACCATGGAAAGAACTTCTAGACGTCCAATTCCAGCTCACAAGATCCCGGCAAAAAGGGTTTTGATTTACGGATCGTTCATGTGTATCTTATCGGTTGGTATGTCCTGGTTTCTCCTCAATCCTTACGTAGCAGCAATGATTTTCATTGGTATAGTTTTCTATGTTGTTGTTTATACAATTTGGCTTAAACGTAGCAACGTCCTTAACATAGTCATAGGAGGCTTTGCAGGAAGCGCTGCTTCGATGGCGGGATGGGCGTCGACCACTGGCTCAATCGACGCAACAGGTTTTCTAGTAGGCTGGCTGGTTTTCATGTGGACGCCTCCACATTTCTGGTGCCTGGCAATAAGGTCAAGAGATGAGTACGCCAGCATCAGGATTCCCATGCTTCCCGTCTTAATCGGGAACGAAAAAACAGCAGGCTACATTTTTTTAAACACTGCAATTCTTCTCCCTTACTCGCTTGCGTTGTATTTTTTTGGATTAGGCTTGGTGTATACTATAACAGCCGGTGTCGCTGGTTCAGCTATGCTCATATATCATTATATGTTGATAAAGTGTCCAACACCGGCCTTTGCTTGGAAGGCGTACAAGGTAACGGCTCCGTATCTTGTGATAATATTCATGGCTTTAGCCCTTGACGCTCTCTTTTACTACAGGTTATGAGTTTTACCGGCCAGCTTTCAATACGTCATGTTGGGACGCAGCTCTATACGTTTCTTTTCCTTTGAGATCCAGAAAACTCTTATTAATCCATATATTTCAAGATCGATCAGTGTTTTTGCCAGATCAGCCTCGCTAAGGCTGACACCTGCCTTTGTTAGACTATTTAGTAATTCCGTGTCGGTCAGGTTTTCGGATTCTTGGATCTTCTCAAAGACGAAATTGCGAATAGGATATTTCATGCTACCACTGTTTTAATCCTTTGAAGCGATATGACCTAACTGCGGTGCACTACGCACGATTCGATACATGACGTGTCTCCTTCATATATTAGTATGCCTAACAATTAGCTGTAAAAGGTCCTATCCAGAGGTTTTGGAATGGCATAAGTAAGATTCCTCCTAATTGACTCGTACCAATCCTCGACATCTTTTGTAATCGATGGTTTTATGAATTGTAAGCTCTTTTCAAAATCAGAGTAGTTAACTATCCTTACCTTGTTACGTATCGCGTTGATCGCCGCCTCTCTACACAGAGCCACCAGATCCGCTCCACTAAAGCCTTTGGTTCTGGCCGCTATTTGGGCCAGGTCCACGTCCTTTGAAAGTGGCATTTCTGAAGTCAGTTTTCCAATGATTTCGTTTCTTGCTTTTTCATCAGGGGATTCAACATACACTATTAAATCTAGTCTTCCGGGCCTAATGAGCGACGTGTCTATCAAATCTGGTCTGCTGGTAATGCCAATAATAATGATACCTGAACTTCCTGAGTCGTCCATCTCTGTCAACAATTGTGAGAGCACTCTTTCGTTTCCCGAAATATCATCTTGGCCCCTTGGACGAGCTAATGAGTCAAGTTCATCAAAAACAATTACGCACGGTGACGACGACTTCGCCTTCCGAAATATCTCCCTTATTGCCTTCTCAGATTCTCCCACCCACTTCGAGAGTACCTCCGGTCCGCGAACAACTATTATATTTGCAGAGCTTATTGTCGCAAGTGATTTCGCAATTAATGTCTTTCCGCACCCTGGGGGACCAAACAATAGAGCACCTCGGGGGGCCCTTATCCCCATCCTAGAAAAATTTTCAGGCTCCTTGATAGACATTATTAAATTATCGTGTAATATTCTCTTAACATTATGCAACCCTCCTACGTCTTCCCATTTTATGCGCGAGACTTCTACATAGAATTCTCTCATAGCTGTAGGAATAATTTCTTTCATCCCTTCTCTAAAGTCCCTGCTTCTGATATCCATAACTCTTAGTGTGTCGGGCGAAACTTTGCCCGTTGCCGAATCGATCTCTGGAATGTATCGTCGTAGTGACTTCATGGCTGCTTCCCTGCATAAGGCTTTGATGTCTGCGCCGGTATACCCATTTAGTTCCAAGGCCAACTCCTGGAGGTCTATGTCTTGAGCCAGCGGCATTCCCCTTGTGTGAATGCCCAAAATCTCGAATCGTCCTTGAGCATTTGGGACACCAATCTCAATCTCCCTATCGAACCGACCCGGCCTTCTCAACGCAGGATCGATGCTTTCTGGTCTGTTCGTTGCACCAAGTACAATTACATTTCCGCGATCCGACATTCCATCCATTAAAGACAAAAGCTGAGCAACAACTCTCTTCTCTACATCGCCAAAAGCCTCTTCTCTCTTTGGTGCAATTGCATCTATTTCATCTATG
>DASTCR010000010.1:0-2936 GCA_035710925.1 Nitrososphaeraceae archaeon
GAAATGTACGAGGAGGAATACAAGGAATCTATGCGCCTCGATGCGGTTGCGACTTATTTATCCAGATATTTTAATAAGGGCAAATTGATACGCAATAGGAAAGGGGGAAAGGAATGGGTGTACAAAGTAACCCCAACTACAAAAACAACTACTCTCGCTAAGAACAATAAAAGCGATTACTCACAGATAGAAAATAACCTGAATTCCACCAGACAGATAAATGCAGCTGAGAATTCGACAAATTCTGTTTCTCAGATATCGAGTGATTTCTCCTCATTAACAGAGATGAATTAATTCAGAGCAAGGGTTTAACAAGGTCGTTGGGCTCATATCGTAGTCGCGGACGCTTGCTAAACAGTACTTTTGGACAGGAGTATTTGGTTTGTTGGTAGGAAAGGTACAGCGGGACCGGTTACAATGCCCGCTGAACCTGGAGAATATAGATACTTCTGTACGCTTCATCCGTTTCTGGTGGGCACAGTTACAGTTCAGTAGTAGCAAACTCACTCTTTCTTTCTTACATTGTAACCTAGATTGATTGAATAGAATATGGGTTAGTAATAGAGGATTCAATGAATAGCAACACACACATACATTTTACAATGCAGTAGTAGTCGGGGCAGGTTTTTGTCCTTAGCGGACTTCTCACATGCTCTATCCTCTATTACTATGAAATGATGCAACGTGGAGATATTTGAATAATAGAGACAGGGAGTTAGCAAAAACAAAAACTCTTTCACATTAATAAGACATGGTCTCTGCTATGTAGTAGCTAGTTATATTATCTACCATTTATGTCCCATATTTACCTACAAAGTAGTTTCGCTGGCTTGAAATATCATTATGTGAACTATAATAGCCACTATGTTAGACATTGTAAGAAGACTTAAGAAGATGGACATCTTTGTTATTGGATATACTTTAGTATTAGCAATAGCGGTCGTTATCATTAGTTAGTAAACAGGATTTTCTTCTTATTATTGGATGATGGTAATCTTGACTCGCAAGCGTTTTTGTCTTCTAGCATTGTAAGTCCTTACTTCAGTCTGATTGTTAGTACGAGTAGAATAGTAATAGAGGGATCAAAAGGGGGACGGTGGAATATCCAAGAGCTCTGTCCCTGGTATGCTTTTGTCTAGCTCCTTTGAGTCAGACTTATGACATATGTCTATCCTCTATTACTGGACATGCTTTATCAACATGGAGAGGGTGAGCAAATTAGCAACCATTACGAGAAGTCGCAATGTTGCCATTCAATCACAAAATCGTTCAATACCCTTATATCCCGGGATATTTGAATTAGGGATATGAATAATAGTCAAATTATTAGCGTTGACCGACATCTAACGATCCCGTTAAACACAGATAACAATTTCCCCATTTCGGATATTAACGGGTTAAATTTCCAGTAATAAAGCATATTAACCATGGACACAACTTTATAATGAAGCTTATGCTTAGAGGCATTTACATCAGGGATTTTCTTGTGGGTTTTTTAAAAGGAACTAAGAAATGATCCCTTCAGAATCACCACCTTACAATTCCGAGGCAATAGATCAAGGTGCCTTTCGTGGCGGCAAAACTGATGGAGGCTTTAAACAGGTGGAAGGGAGCTCAGGAAACGAAATATCGTTTGTCGATACCAAATATCTATGTATAGGTATAGTTGACATCGTAAATTCCACAAAGGTCACGGCAGACATTGGTAATTCAGAAAAAGTCGCCAAGTACTACTCAATTTTCATAAACACAATGGCGGTAATCGCAAGAAACTTTGGGGGGGAGGTTGTTAAGAATGTGGGAGACAGCGTTGTATTCTTCTTCCCTCAAACAGCCGGATCATTACATGACAGCTTCCGGGACGTCTTAAGATGTGGACTGACCATGAGTGCTGCCCACATTCCTATGAACGAAAAGTACAAGGACCATAACTTGCCCCCTGTTAACTACAGGATAAGCGCCGATTATGGAAAAATTGAAGTTGCTAAATCGGGGCCGTCGAGGATAGTCGATGTATTTGGTCCCACTGTGAACATGTGTGCTAAAATGAACTCCAAGGCCCCTCTGAATGGACTGATTATAGGCGGGGACCTATATCAAATCATTAAAGGTCAGCATGAATCGATAACTTCCTCCTTTATCATCAAACAGATGGGTGCTTATTCGATTGGGGGTCTGAATGCTCCTGCATATCCGCTATATCAGGTTACTACGCAGGATCAATTGGCTATGCCAATGATAGTGTCACCAAATCCAGCCAAAGATAGAATCAGCCCTAGAACCGGTAAGGGAGAATCTTTCAACCGGGATGAACAGAAACTCAAGGTAATGCTCATAGACGACGAGCCCGACATGATAATAACCTACAAGTCTTTCCTTCACTCGGAAGGTTATTCTGTTGATGCCTTTAGTAATTCACAGGAAGCACTCAGGCACTTCGCCCAAGTGAATCCCTCCTATTATGACTTGGTCATCATGGATATCAGAATGCCACATCTAAATGGTTTACAGTTGTATCACCGCATGAAAGCGATAAATAGTTCTGTCAGAGTATTGTTTGTATCAGCGCTTGATGCGGTAGAGGAACTCGTCAGCATTTTACCCGACATCAAGCGTAATAGCATAATTAGAAAACCCATCGAAAAGGACCATTTCGTAAAGAGCGTTCAATTAGCAATATTTCAATAGCATACTATGTAATTCGAGATGGTAATTTGATATTATTTAATATACTACTCCCAGAGTAACTCATAACAGGGTGTGGTTGTTGTATATTGGTAATTGATTCTGTGCCCGTCTCTAGTTTCATGACAACGGAATTGATAACTGCTACCGAAGACCAGACTATCCAACAAATATGCAAAATGATGTCAGACCATGATATAGGGAGCGTAGTCATTGTCAAGAGATCGGTAGATGGTAATAATCCGATAGGG
>DASTCR010000011.1:0-4351 GCA_035710925.1 Nitrososphaeraceae archaeon
CAGATCCACTCACTACAGCTTTTTTACAGTCAACTAAATTCATAATCAAGTTCTCCACACCTTCATAGGCTTTGGGAGGAGAAGAAAACAAAAATTTCCTGAAAACCTCATTTTTCTGCTGGCTAACCTGTTCAGCAATCAATTGCGCGGTATCATTTCCGTCAAAATTTTTTAGTTCAAAAACCTTTTTTACTAAATCAATACCACGCATACCCTCCAGCAAATAGATTGTCCTTCTATCTACGTCGATATTACATACCTCCTTAAATGCAATTTGCCAAGCCTTGTAATGACTGGGCATTGAATCTACCAATACTCCGTCAGAATCAAAGACGATTGCTTTCATCAAACTTGATAGCATATTTGCTAATTATTAACTATCGGTTATTGTAATTGTAATGCTTTGCTCATTTACCTTCCCTAGAATTTCAATCTGGCATTAGCATCAACTAACATTATATGTAGCAAACTAACAAATCGATTGCAAGACAAGACGATACCCTTCTTACTTTTCTTCTTTAGCTGTTGTGAGGCCGTTTGGAGAAAACATGGCCTTAGTCTCCGATCATCTATTAATAAAAATCTTATTTAAATGCCGCAGGATAGTTTTCAGCTATTGTTGAAATATGAAGTCATCGTTGAAACATGAAGTCACATATATCCTTACCTGCAATTTCTATACATTGATTATAGAGTTGATCCGCCAGCGGAGGTTGTTGCTGTTCTTGATCCTGGTTTGGTCCAGGCAAGTTCTCCTGTGGAGGTAAACTTCCCATTGGTCGTTGTGACTGAGACTCCAGCGAAGTAGGCCGTGGGCCAAGAGTTAGGTCGATACTTTCCATTCCACCGTTTCGAAGAACTGTTAGCTGCACGCTGTCTCCTACGTTCTTCTCTCTTTCTAGATAAGTGAGTACGTCGTCAAGCTTTCTAACTGGATTCTCATCTATTCTTAGTATTACGTCTCCTCCCATAGCTATTCCTCGTCCGGCAATATTGGTCAATGAGTTTCCACCTCGTATTCCTGCCTTTTGAGCCGGACTTCCATTGCTAACATCAGTAACAAGAAAACCTCTTGCTTCTGGTAATCCCAATGCCTCTGCTATCTCCGGTGTAATATCTGTACCTACAATACCTAGGTAAGGATGCTGGTAATTACCTGTCGTAATTAGGGATGGTATAACCTTCTTTATTGTGTTAGAAGGAATTGCAAATCCAACCCCTGCAGATGCTCCCGTTGTAGAAAATATCGCAGTATTTATGCCTATGACTTCTCCCTGAGTATTAAGTAGAGGTCCGCCTGAATTTCCGGGGTTAATAGGGGCATCCGTTTGGATTATATCAGGAATAAGAAATCCTGTAGGTGAGTCTAGATCTGAGGGTATTATGTCTGACTCTTCCTCTTGTTCTGCTGATGGCAACATTCTACCAAGACCACTGATAATGCCTTCAGTCATAGAACCTGATAAGCCAAAGGGATTGCCAATAGCTACTACTTGCTCACCGACTCTCAAAGTTGTCGAGTCACCAATTGGCAGGGGAATTAATTTTTCTTCAGGTATATTTTCACCCTCTAATTGCAAGACAGCTAGATCAGAAAAGGGATCGCCCCCTACTAGTCTGGCATTATACGTACTGCCGTCTAGAAATGTTATCTGGACGTTTCCTTCTGTAGCACCGCCTGCGATAACATGATAATTAGTAACGATATGTCCACTTTTATCATAGACAAAACCCGATCCCAATCTTTCACCAACCGTAATACCAGCTTCCTCTTTGTTGGCAACCTGTACCACCGATTTTTCTACTTTAGAGAATAAATCTGGCAAGGATAACTCTGAAATATTATTAACAGCCATATCACTTTCGTCACTGCTGTTATCTTGTTCTCCTTGTCCTTGTTCCTGTCCTACAGCTGTTTTGGACGGGGAGTAATGAGGGGTTCTATTGTCGCTAAGCCCATAAATAACTAATGAAGCAAAAACAATTATTAGAGACACCAATATACTAGCAGCTTTTAAAAAATTAATATCATTTTGCCGTCCCATTGTCCGGATAAATTCTTATCTGTACTATAATTTGAAGTATTACATTCTTATCCAGAGCAAGGGGCTTTCGTTATGGTTAATCTGTAAAATATGGATGGTTCATTCAGGCTACTACTGCAGATTACTAGGTGGCTGATATGCATTAATACGCTGAAGTGATATAGCATGATTGTCGTCTAATGCTCCAACGCCCAAGCTAAGATTTCTTATCAATATATCAAGGCTTTGGCTCTCTGCCGTACTTAGGGAATATTCTCTCGTCAGAATGTCCCTGACCTGTTTATCAGGATTCAACGTCTCATTGGTTCTTATAGGAACTGCAACACTAAGGACCCTCGACATCATATCGGAGGGGATCTTTGTGCTCTCACCCTGGTTAGTAATGCTATACTCTATTAGCTGTAGCACTATCTCTCTACTGGCAACCTCTAGAGCATTTACTGTATAGATAGCATCCACACTCAAAATATTAGTGCTAGGTTCTGATCCTTGACTTGTAGGTGATGGTATTACGAGCTCTGAACGCTGATCTTTTCGTATGTTTACTGAAGATGACGATAAAGCTCCTTGGATAGACGGATCAAGTTCAATACTTATCAACAATACACCTTCCAAGAAATTTGTATTGCCAGTATTGTTATTGGAATATGCTGGGAGATATTGTCTTACGTCGTTACAACTAATGCTTATCGAATTTCCAGGATTTAATGTCAGAAGTATAAAATTGCTATTTTTCTCGTCCATTTTTTGTGTGTTGTCTTGAAAGTCTGAGGATAAGACCGCCTTCCACGTGAAGGAGACTGGAAAGATTTGCCTATTAAATATATTTATGTCCGAATCGTATCTCCCTGGCCTAAGAGGACCGCCTTCTCCGACTATTGTACCGCACAAGAATCTTGCGCTATACTCTAGGGAACTAGATCCTGTTGAAGTTTCAATGGATGAATTTGAGGATGGCGATAAGGTTATGTTAGGAGCTCCGTTAGCTGATAAGGATGTGGTTGCCGAAGAAGCATGAGCGATGTCATTCTTATAGAAACTATGGCCGCCAAGTGCAAACAAACTCAATAATATACTAACACTTAGAATCAAAATGATAGTAATTAAAGAAAATTTGGGTACTCTACAAGACATATGTTGTATTGCCGCACCAGTAGTTATATCTGTTAGTTGTATATACTTCTCCTAAGAAGAAGACCGGGCGTAATCCACCAGCAATTATCTTGCATAGCGTGTTATATTTCATTTTTGATTTATTGTTCCTCACTGATATGTCTAAATGATATGGTTTTGGTATTTGCTTTCCTTTCCTTTCCTTCTATCCGCTCCAATAAATGTATCAAGGGAGCAGTCCTAGAAATCGGCTACCACCGCAACCGTCTGCTCAGTTTACCTTACGAATTCTTGGGTGGTTTGTGTGAAAAATGAAACAGCTGTATCAACTGTAATAAACACAATATAAGCAATTAAATTGACTAGTTTCGAACCCTTGCAGGTTGCGAAACATGCTTTGCATTTTCTCTTATCTTGAATCGGTAATTTATACGATTTCTGCTATAGCAAATCTACTTCCTACCGAATTGACCTTTACCTTTACATTTTCTCCAGCTTTTCCGTTCTTGACAAAGATTACAAAGCCTTGCACTCTGGCAACACCATCACCTTTGTAACTTGTCTCTGTAACCTGGACGTCATACTCTTTTCCAACTTCAACGGGTTTGGGACCAAAATTCCTATTGCCGCCGTATTCCCCCTCTCTCTGTGTTCTGTAACTCATAATAATGTTTCATTACCCAATGAAGCTTATTCCTAATATGAATGAATGTATATTGTTCAAGGGCTGCATACCTACCTGAGATATAATGTTTACATATCCCTGCAACTTGTCAGCAGGGGGGAGCCCCTTTGAAATATGCCTTTGTGAATATTTTAAATTAGAACTTGGTTCTAAAATGTAATGACTGGTGATCCAGAAAACATCGTTACTGAGTAATATCGAGGTTAACATATGCAAGATCTATCTGATGAAGAGTATTGTTTGTGTTTATTGAATACATAACGATAATAATGCGTAATTGTAATAGATAATATTAACACCAGATATGCGTACATTTACTCTGAATTATTGGAAAAGTAAATTATGAATACTAAATCTAAATTCGCTCTATCTGCAGGCATATTTATTGCAGTATTCCTGAGCACACAATATGGAGATAATGGTATCCATTTTCTCAATTTAATAGCAGATAATAATAGCAATAATGTTGAAAGCCAAAATAATAGCAACAATAATAACAATGGTCTTA
>DASTCR010000012.1:0-4939 GCA_035710925.1 Nitrososphaeraceae archaeon
GCGGGCGCTATACGCGTACCTATTAGTTTGGTAGCTTGCATAAGCTTTGCATGGGGCAACGATGCTGGGTTCATCATAAAAGTGATGCGCGATATACCGCCTAGCGCTTTGCTGTGTCTAATGATCTTCTCGGACACTTCGTCTGGACTCCCGACGAGCAGTGCACCTTGAGGACCTCGCTGTGCATCAAAACTTACACGTGTCATCTTAGGCCATCCACGCTCCTTCCCAATCTCAGTCATGGTACGTGCATAGCCTGGAAAAAAGTCATCGACTGCATCTTGTGTGCTCTCTGCGATATAGCCCAGCGAATGTATGCCCACTTTTAATTGATCAGGTGAAAAGCCGGCTTGTCTTCCGGCTTCCTTGTAGAGATCTATAAGTGGCCGGAACCTGTGTGTTTCGCCGCCTATTATTGCAACCATCAGTGGGAGTCCAAGCAGACCAGCACGGACAAATGATTCTGGAGTCCCTCCAACGCCTATCCATATCGGCAATGGATTTTGCATGGGTCTTGGATAGACTCCTTGACCATTCAGTCCAGGGCGATATTTGCCAGACCAATGTACATGCTCATTATCACGAATCTTTAGCAGCAAATCGAGCTTCTCTTCAAAAAGCGAGTCATAGTCTTCCAACCTAAATCCGAAAAGAGGGAATGCCTCGATAGATGAGCCGCGGCCGACAACCATTTCCGCTCGACCTTGCGATAGAAGATCCAAGGTTGCGAATTCTTGAAATATCCTTACCGGGTCGGCAGCACTTAATACTGTTACAGCACTGGTAAGGCGTATGCGTTTTGTTCGTGCTGCGGCCGCAGCTAGGATGACAGCGGGAGCTGAATCTAAGAACTCCATACGGTGATGTTCTCCGATTCCAAATACATCCAACCCAATTTGATCTGCATATTCAATTTGTTCGATCAAACTTCGCAAACGCTCAGACGGTGGGAGGTCATTATCATCCCACGCTGCAAAGCTATCAACTCCTACTTGCATAATGTGTACTAGCAACATGACTATATAACTACAGTAGTAATTACTAACTTAGTTGATATGGACCACCGCATCTAGTAAGTGGAAACTTACTGACTCGCCAGTTTAAAGGATATCAATTCAACCATATCGTAAAGGTGATTTGTCGGATCTACGTATTTAGAGTCTTCAGAAAATTAGAGAATGTTTCTAAATCCCATGAGTCTTCATAGCGTTTACCGGTGACAAAGAAAGTTGGTGTACCTTTGACCCCGCTATCGATTCCACTTTTCAATGATTCTTCTATTAAAGGAGCGTAAGTATGTTCTGACACTTCCTTTTTGAATTTAATAACATCCAATCTTAATTTTCCTGCGTACTGCAGGAGATGATTATCATCCAATGCTTTCTGATGTTCAAAAAGATAGTCATGCATTTGCCAGAATTTATCCTGGGAAGCAGCAACTTCTGCTGCTTCTGCTGCATGTTGAGCATGAGGATGGATCCCAATGAGAGGAAAGTTTCGAAACACAAAATAGACTTTAGTATCGAACTGCTTCAATATTTCTTTGACTACAGGATAAGCCATTCCAGTATATGGACATTCATAATCACCATATTCTACTATACTAATGGGTGCATCAATATAGCCTCGAATGTGATCAGTTCCAATATTTACAGGAGTGATCAAATTTTTAGTTTTTCTTTTTAATGCTTTATTGTTGCTTTTTATTACTTTCTGAGTCACTTTTCTTATTCATATGGTTCTTTCCTATTAAATATAGTAGTAATCACCAAGTAAGTAAGTCTATCAAAGCATACTCAATAAGAAATAGATTACTATCCATCTTAAATAATACAGTCGCATTTCATTAGGCATGGAGTCTTGTGCACACCTTGAGCAGGTAAACCTTAGAGCAGAAGGAAAGACACAGGGATGTGAAGAGTGTGAAAAAATTGGATCTGACTGGGTACATTTACGTTTATGTTTATCATGTGGTCATGTGGGCTGTTGTGATTCTTCTCCAAATAAACATGGAACAAAACACTTTAAATCAACTGGTCATCCAATCATAAAGTCATATGAGCCAGGTGAAAACTGGAAATGGTGCTACGTTGACGAGATATTCATGAAATAGACGGAATTGACTGAAATTAAGAGAAACGATGATTATGGATGTGACATATTAATGGAAAAAGCTGATGTACAACGACAAGGTCAAACAAAAGAAAAGCCAAAAATCTCACCTCTTCGCGACGGACCTCTCTATCTCCTAAATGATATGGAACCCAAAGTTGTCGAAAATCTTCAAAACTACAAAGGTGAACCTCTTTCGACGGTTCGTGGAGTATCATTATGTAGATGCGGAGCATCTAACAATAAACCATTTTGTGATGGCACACATATAGCAATTGGGTTTTCTAGTGAAAATAAGACTGCTGCTGCTGATAATGATACTGATAGAAGGGAGCATCTTATCAAAGATAAAAGAAAGGAATATGTTGGCAAGGCAATAACCATCCACGATAATAGAAGAATATGCTCTCATGCTGCAGAGTGTGTAAACAACTTGTCATCAGTCTTCAAGTTTAATTCAAGACCATGGATTAATCCTGATTTGGCAAATACTAAAGAAATAATTGATACTATAAGGAAATGTCCTTCTGGAGCTCTTAGTTATTCTGTTAACGGTATTGAGTATAGGGATCCAGATGATAGAGAACCAATGATGACTGTGTCCAAGGATGGTCCGTATCTTATTACTGGAGGCATAGATCTGGTTGGGGACAATATTCCATGGGCAGAAGGAGCATCAAGAGAACATTATACTCTATGCAGATGCGGTGCTTCCAACTATAAGCCTTTTTGTGACGGCATGCATAGAACAGTTAACTTCAAGGATGAGAAAAACTGAATACATTAGAGATTAGTAAGGAAATACTACCAGGTTCAATAGTTGTCATTAGTATACACCTTATGAAGTCTGTTCAAATTAGTAATAAGGTTAGTGGCGATGTAATTGAGATTAACGAAATCTCACCAATACCAAGTCCATCGACAGGTAAAATTCTAGCCGAAGTTATAGCAGCTTGATTACCAAAAAGATGTTCACCCAAGAGGCAAAGTAGTCTTAACTATCTAAGTTTTTCAATTCCATTTACATAAGTCAAGAACATCACTCCTTAGAATGCGTGTAATGAAATTAGGTGCGGCAGTAGCACTTAAATACTTAGTCATAATGTGAAACCACCATGGAACTGAAGGGAGTGAAAGAAGAGGAAGAGGAAGAGGAAGAGCAGAAATGCAAAGCAATTAACAACATGTGGGAAGTGTTGGGAAGAAGATGGGCATTGTTAATATTGAAGAACCTCCACACAAAGGAAGCCATACGCTTTAATGAACTTAAGAGGGCATTACCTGGCATTAGTAGTACAGTATTAGCAGATAGGCTATTGGAGATGGAACGTGAAGGGCTTATTTCAAAGAAAATCTATCCCGAAATACCACCTAAAGTAGAATACCGGTTGACTGCTAGGTCAAGGGAACTGGGAGTAATACTTAAGGACTTGGGGGCATGGGCTCAGCGTTGGAAATCTCCTAGAATAGCATCTGCTAAAACGCAATAGGGCCAAATCGTACCCTCAAAATCCACGTAGAAAACCTCTTTGTTCTTCTCAAATCCAAAATAGCAAGAATGACATTGCTTTTTTCCGTAAATTACGCCGTTCTTACCACATTTGGTACATATTCTGTCATAATCAACAGTAGAATCTAGAGATTTAGCTTTCTGTAAACATTTGCCACAAATTGGCGCTTCCAAACATAACTTGAAAAGAAAGCCAAAACCACATTGATTACATTTCAAGCTAAACATTTTTCCTTTCGGCTTCCAACGTCTAAAAATACTGATCACCAATACACCACCTTTTTTATCTTGGAACCACAATTGGGACATGAGATATCTCTGTGTTGTGTTCCACAGTTTATACAAGAATATTTTAATGACGAACTCTCTTCCGCCATGAACGATGAAGAGACAGAACTAAACTTCCCTCTTGCCCTCGTTCTCGTTCTTTGTATCAGTCTCCTTCTCATATAGAAATTGAGTATAACAAATATTGTTATTATAACAACTAATGACATTGGGAATGGTAATAGCAAAGAGACGGTAAGACTGATGCCTAAGGAAATTCCTAACCAAATCGCTATATTAAAGAAAAAATGAGTATTGTTATTATAATGTGAACTCATATTCTCGTCCTATGTATCTTCGCCATTCTGCTAATTAAGTCCAGTAGTAATTATTAACTAACCTAGTATTCGGTATCTTACTACATTTTTCCACTAATTCTGTTTGTGATTGCAGCTTATACGTCCTCCGTCATCATATTTTTCACAATCTATAAATGAGACATCAGCTCTAAAAGTAAGCTTCAATAGGTTTCTCATAGGATACCTTAAACCCTGTTCTCTAATAGATCTTTCTTTAACAAATTATGATATTCGCTATCGGCCAATTCTTTTTTTAGTTTTGAATACTTTTTAGCATCACTACCAACAGGAACTCTTAAGAAAGGACCTATTTCTTTCTCGTTTGAAACCTTTTCTATTGCTTGTATAATTTCATTTGCAACAATCTGAGGATGTGGAGCATTGCTCATTGCAGGATAATAAAACGACAAAAAACTTTTCTATTGTATTATTGTAGTAAGATAAAGAATTACTATCCCTATTAAACGCTTTCTGAATGGCTCGTCTATTCTTATTGATATTATACTTGTCTGGAACAACCAAATCTTCTACAAATCCCGTATTGATTACACCAGGTTCAATAAGTATTATTTTTATTCCATAGGTTTCCACTTCAAAAGACAAAGACTCACTCAAACCTTCAAGTGCAAATTTTGTACTAACATACACAGATTGAGAAGGGATCCCTGCCAAGCCTGACAAGGAGCTAATG
>DASTCR010000013.1:0-7329 GCA_035710925.1 Nitrososphaeraceae archaeon
AAAAGAACACGAAGCGTTTTCAGAACTGGCAAGTAACAAAATATTAGTTAATGCCATACCTGTATTTATCCAATCTAAAACCCCGTCTGAATATGAACCTAAAATTGCAAGAGCCGATGATGTTGAAGCGAGCTGGCGGTCTTTTTCATCCTGTTTTTTGCTGATTTGAAAATAAGGGCGCATCCTTGAGAAAAGATTGCTAATTCCTAGCGCCTGGCCTGGCATACCGCCTCTTCTAAGACCATAGTTTTTGTTTAGACGCGTCGATAGAATAAGTTCGCGTACAAAGTTTTTGTCTGACAGCAGAATATTATCACCACGCGCTACAAGTTCTGCTAGTGTATTTTTTGTGTCTGTTTCTTCTACAATACGCAACCAAATTGGATCTTCTTCTTGCTGTTCATCTTGCTTTTGTTGTTTTTGTTGCTCTTGATATTGTGGATATTTATCTACAATATAGTAAAACCCTGCCAATAATATGTCAGGAATATTCCTGTCTTCGAATCTGAATCTATTTGTTCTACGTTTAGGTATTGCTGCAAATAATCTATCACCATCTTCCTTTTGTAGTGAGTTGGTTTTAGTATTGTTTCGTAGTTGTTTGTTAGTAACATCATTATTATTATTACTGACACTTTCCGTACCTTCCTTGATACTTATTTTAGCCAAGAGACGCTTGTCCTTTTTCTTCACATTAGAGGCAGATAGTAATTCTGTTTTGTATTTGTACCCAAAGTGATTTATCGTTATTTGTAAGTAACCTAGTGCAGCTCCGCAACTAATAATTAATTGTCGACCATCACGGTCTACTACAGGTAATGCTCTACTATTATCTGCATAAAGTTCTATTGTATTATTACCTAGAATCTTAAAGGCCCAGGGTTGAATATTACGGATTGAAGGAGCAAGGATGGCATACCTCAAGAAAAATTTTAGCTTGTCATACATCGAGCCTTTTGTCGGAAACTCATCTTCCGATACATTCCACGGCTCCAATGGATGAATAGATCTTTGGTGAACCAATATATCCTACTACTTTTTATGAATTGTTATAACCTCTGTGCGCCATATTATAAATTGTTCAAATCTTTTCGACATATTCATTAGAAGACAGACAAGGCCTCTGGTTCATTTGGAACAGTACATGTATATGCTAAGAGAGGGAGGTTGCAGGATTTGTGTGCTGAAGGAGTTAGCACGTATAATCACTGTCTTTTAAGAGTTATTGATTAAATCAAAAACAGGGTTTGTAAGTTTAAAGATCAAGTTCCTTTAATCTTGCTTACTCTACAAAAGGGGGATATAAGTTCTATTTTAGGATACTTGTAGATGGTTTCTTCGATTCAGTGATTTCGTTTAAAGGGTTTAGATGAATTAGGAGAATGAACTGTAGTGCAAAAACATGATGAGATCAATATTATAGTTGACAGGGCAAAAATAGTGTCCCTCTTAACTGCACTTCAAATGCGAAAACTTACACGAGAGCAAACATTCGAACTAGAGGGCCTGTTACTAAAGGAAAGAAACAGAGCGATAGAAAAAGGGATTACTGACATGGATATAATATTAGGATATTATTTGGTAGGATTGAACGGATATGTAGAAGGAGGATATTATCCAAGAGAATAGGCGAGATGAGATGAGACAATAACTAATCAGTGTTGGGCTGGATTGCTCACCTGTGGAGGCTGTGGCCCGCGTCTATAAGCTAGATAAAGAAAAAACTCAAATATTCATAAGAGGAGCTAATGTCAGATAATAACAATATACATTTTAGAGCTGAAGTAATCATAGAGGAAGGAAAAAAAGAAGAATACAAGAAACTGATTCAAGATATGAGCAGGGTGGTGGAAGCTAACGAGCCAGACACAATAAATTACCGGTTTTATCTTAATGAATCTGAAACTGAGTGTATCGTATGGGAAACGTACGCAAATTCAGAGGCAGTACTTGTTCACATTAACGGTGTTGCATCTCAAACAATACTTCCAAAGGTTCATAGTGTCTCTAGAATAAGTAAACTTGACGTTTACGGCAATCCCAGCAAGGAATTACAGAGGGTGCTAGCAGGTACACGGACTTTTAATCCATTTGCTGGATTTAGTCGTTGATTGTTTGGCTTATATTATATTCACCATCCTATGGACCTGACATAATTTGACCATATGTTGGATAATTTGGCCATCGTTGAAATTCTGCAAGATTACCAAACCGAAATGTCTCTTTTTGAACTCTTCATCTCTGCGAGACCTTCATCTCAGTGAGAGAAAACAAAGTTACAAGATAAAAGATCAGCGGGTTTATTATTGAACTCTAGAACAACTTATTAGCGACTCTTTACCAGTTACCACTAAAGAATGTCTAAAAGTGATTTTCAATTGTGCCCAAATTGCAAATAAGGAAGGATGCAGCCCGCAGGAAAGGCGGAATTTTTAGGAGAAACTGAGGAACCGTTTAGGGAGATAAATGAGGCCAGAAAATATGAATGCGACAATTGTGGATATATCATGTATAATACAAACATTACCCAAGCGTCTAGGAATTAGTGACTATGTTCCGGGGTTCGACAGACTCTCGTGAGTTGTGAGACCTTAATTGAGTTTAGGAACTTTACCTTACCCTAATATTAAATAGGTTCTTGAGGCAATGCATTACGATCGTAGAAAACTTAAACAGAAATATTTCAAGTAAGTGATGAGTTCTGTTTACATTGTCCGGAAACCAGTATTGCAAATCTATTCCATTCTTTGTAAATCTGTAGCTCGATTATTTGAGCATTTCAGACATGATTTATACTTCTATTGGCTTTAGTTTTTCTAATAGGTAGAGTCCATTTTCGAGCATACCATGATCATTGTTTAGATATATTGCCTTTTTGTTCGCATTTAGTTTCTTGACTGATGATATCATAACGTCAAGTTCTGCTTGGGAATAGATATGACTATACCATTTTTTATAACCGTGAACTCTAAGGTAGAGTGCATTATTAGTAACAATTCTGCTGCGAGGAAGTCCTGGAGCATCTACCGAACAGAAAATGACTCCAATCTCTGCAATTTTTTCTATTGTGTCCCACCATGATGGATCTCTGAATTCTACTACTGCCTTATTGCTTTCTAGGCCAATATTATTGAAGAATATTCTCACTACTTCTAGGTTTTCCGATGTATATTTGAATGATGGTGGCATCTTGAAGAGCCAAAAGTCAATTTTGTCAGATATCCTATCAAGAGTTTTACTGAACTTATTCCACAATTGTATTGCTTTTTGTCCTTTCAGTCCCACATAATCTGTAATATACCGACTAACCTTAATAGAAAAGGTGAAGTAGTGAGGCGCTGCAGATAACCACGTATTTATCCAAGATTCCATTGGAAATCTGTAATAGCTAGCATTAATCTCAACAGAATTAAATCCCTGGCTTATGTACCACTCAAAAGCTGTAGGCTTTTTCTCATTCCATGAGTATGTATAGCCGGAAGTTCCTATCCTTATTACATTCTTGTCCTTCAGAATAATACAACTCAATATTATTAGTAAAGCAACTTATTTTGTCTTCCTTAGTATTGTCAACTGAGTAAGTCTAAAACAACCTTGAGGTTATCAGAATCATCTCTTCTATTATCTACAGGCGTTTCCATTATAATTGGTAATTTTCTAACCACATTATGTCTTAGGAATTCTCTAAATCCTTTTTCTCCTATTCTACCTAGGCCTATGTGCTCATGCCGATCACGATTCGAATTGATATCTTCTCTTGAGTCATTTAGATGTATGACCTTTAGATTATCTAATCCTATTTCGCTCCGAAATTTATCTAAAGTTTCGTTTACTCCCTCCCTTGTCCTCAGATCATAACCTGCCGCAAAAGCATGACAAGTATCAAGACAAATGCCAAATGAGTTTGAACTGTCTGATGAGGATTTGAGTCTATCAAGAATTAAACCGAGCTCATCAAATTTACTTCCTAAGCTGTTTCTCCCACCTGCACTATTTTCAAGTATAATCATTACAGATTTGTGGTTTCTCGTTAAATTGCTTTTTTCTGACATTTTCTTTTTTAATGCTGGCGACGACGTTTGAAGATAGTTTTTAGTTGCTAAATTGCACGCTTTTTGTAATTGGCTAATTCCATCTTCATTGCCTTTTTCACCATACCTTCCAAGGTGTAGTATAACGTGAGGAATGCCTAGTGTGCTACATCTTTTCATTTCTTCTATAAGGGTATCTGTTGATTTCTTATATAATTCACTATTGGAAGACGAAAGATTAGGTAGATACGGCATATGCACAAATATCGAATCTCTATCAATCTGGCTTTTATTCAACTTTTTTCTAAAGTCCTCTACGTCATGATCTTGTAATGGTTTGGCCATCCATCCTCGCGGATTCCTGCTAAATATTTGAAATGCACTGCAACCAACCTTTAAGGCATTATCTACAGAATTTGATATACCTCCAGCAATTGAAACATGAAAACCTATTTTTGAACCCATACTCGGAATAAGACTCCTTTCTATTATTATATTGAAATAATCAATTGAGATAAATAGGTAATGTATATGTACGGTGTAGGCGATATCTATTAGACTTTTCCTGAGTTATTATCTTCGGACCGCGTAAATACACTTGTTATGGCTTCCTTAATCCAGTCCCAGATATGGACCACGCCACCAATCCGAGTCCTAACACCGCAATAATAATGAACACTATCTGCGTATAAAGTGGAGATATTATTCCATAGACAGGATATGGACGAGCATCTAATGGACTAATGTTCCCAGAAGTGTAATCCTGTACTAACACTAAACCTAGGTATGTGGAAACCGCGCCCCCAATTACCATCATAATAATGCCAGCTATCAGCATAGCTTTGTCATTATGAAAAAAGCTAAGAAATCCAAGAGCGACACCGGCTTTGACATTTCTTTTCATGAAGATCATTGTCAAACAAAATAGTTAACAGTTAATATGATGATGTTGTCTATAGGACGACCAAACTCTTTTTCAGTATCGCCTCCTATCCTTATGGAATACCCTTGGATCTTAGGATATGGCTAGATAAAAACACATACGATGGTGGCGAAACTGTGAAAGGAACTCTCCTTATCAGATCAAATAGTAGCCTCAAGGTGCGAAATCTTAGATTCTCGGTAGGCGGGAAAGAAAGGTACCTCGAAGATACCAGGAATAATAGACGGGGCATAGTTAGAAGTTTGGGCCGAAGTACGGAGACTGAAAAGTACGACATATTTTTCTTTGATGACCTCTCTCCGTTTATAGAATCATCTTCTTCCATTTCACATACTGACGACAGGATAGTGATACCTCAAGGTTCTACTGCAATACCATTTCATTTTTCTGTTCCACTTAATGCTTTAGGGTCGTATCGTGGTAAATATGCACAGATAAAGTATGAGGTTGAGTTTCATGTAAACATGGGTCGATGGAAAAGGGACTCTTATACATTGACATTTGAGGTTGCTAATCCAAATATGTCTTATACGTTTGGAGACAGTTTGTACTTCGGTAAAGAAAAGGAGACAAAAGACGGTCAACGGTATCCGCGTTTGGAACTTCAAACGAGAAATGATATAAGTGATATACCAAGGTTTTCTCCAGGTGAGATTATTCAGGGAAGATTGATAGTCGAAAATAGTGGTATGCGAAGGATAAAGAAGGTCATAATCCAGTTACTTGCTGTCGAACATGCAAAATGGCGTCATTCGAGAATAACATCCGAGACCGTTAAGGAGGAAATAAGATATTATCAAAATAAAGACATGGATATAATCGCCTTTGGAATACAGGTTCCCAAAAAAGCAAAAAGAAGCTACAGTGCGAAGCATTCTGAGTACTACTGGATCCTTGAGACTAAGGTTGATATGTCTAGTGGCCCTGAAGTCCATGCCAAAAGAGTAATTCAAGTAGTCTGAGAAGCAGTCAAGGGACCAGAGAAGTATACGCATTTGATATACCCAGATGTCTATCCTGCCACTTGAAGGAGAAAATGAACTCGCACTATGTCACATTTCCAGAAGGAAAGGTACTATGCTGACCTAGCATAGCAGCTGCAAGGGCCCGTCAACAAAATGGAACATACGTACCATGACTCCTGGAGGTGATATCATGATCACACATCCTAACGAGCTAGCAGAAGTCCTACTTAGAATCGCCGTAAGTAATTCAACGTTAATGCAGCTCATTCATGATATAGTAACTCATTCTTACCAACCCAAAATAAGTGCCGATTGGCTGAAGCATTCCCGAAAGGCGGCTACCTTCTTATATTATAGACTTCTACCAAAATTACCATCTTGAAAGTAAACAAATACTTGTTCAATGTATCAGGTATATTTTCCCTTGTTGCAATACTGTTATTGCTTGTAGGAAATATATCTGTTCCCTCAATACAACCAATAAATGCTCAGCTACAAGGTTTAGAAAATAATCAAACAGATACAAGTCAGGGTATTACCAAGATTATCCAAATAAGTGTAGGACAAGAAGAGGAAGTTTATAGATGGTCTAATATTCAGGGAACAAATCCCACTCTTAAGGTTCTAACAAATACAAATAATACAGTTCAAATCCAAAACCCAACCAATGAAAAGCATGAGATGATTATAGAATCAAAAGGTAATGAAGTTGCATCAAGCGGAGACATAGCCCGTCATAGCTCAGGTCAGCTATTCTTCTCTCCGAACTGGACTGGAACTTTTGAATACCACTGTGAATATCACCCAGATACAATGAAAGGGACTGTTTTGGCCTATCGACAATGACATTTTTTCTCAGGCTTTATGGACCCAAGTTGCTAGTGTTGTTCTGAGCGGATATTCTGAAGACAAATGCTTGAGCATCTATAGGTGACGATACACTACTGCGGTTACACCATATTTATGGTTCTCAGCTGCGTCGGCCGACCATACCCGAGTGAAAATTACCATATCCGTTATCATACAACCAAATATGAAAAGTGATTACTCGTCAGACAGGTACTAAATTTAGTACGTTCGGCTTCAGTTATAAACTTATGAGGCCCATATAACCAACCAAATGACTGGTCTATTTGACATTTCTGACTATAACTTGATCTGAAAAATGAAATAGACCGAACTCTCCCCTGAAGAGCTGAATATTTTAATGGAGCAGACAGCTATTGACAATTTTAGAAAAAACCAGACAATGATCTGGTTTTTTACATGTAGGTAGAGATAGGCATATAGATACAATTATCTAAAAGTAATATACCTTCACCAATGAAAACGGAGTCGAACAGTAATTCGAAATTATCGTTATTTTATCCATTTTCGCTTACAACAAGGC
>DASTCR010000014.1:0-4042 GCA_035710925.1 Nitrososphaeraceae archaeon
TTGCAACAATCTGAGGATGTGGAGCATTGCTCATTGCAGGATAATAAAACGACAAAAACTTTTCTATTGTATTATTGTAGTAAGATAAAGAATTACTATCCCTATTAAACGCTTTCTGAATGGCTCGTCTATTCTTATTGATATTATACTTGTCTGGAACAACCAAATCTTCTACAAATCCTGTATTGATTACACCAGGTTCAATAAGTATTATTTTTATTCCACAGGTTTCCACTTCAAAAGACAAAGACTCACTCAATCTTCAAGTGCAAATTTTGTACTAACATACACAGATTGAGAAGGGATCCCTGCCAAGCCTGACAAGGAGCTAATGCTAATTATTATTCCATCCCTTTGAGATCTCATTATTGGAAGAACATTTTGTGAGACTCTTATTACACCAAAAACGTTTGTTTCATATTGCCTTTTTATCTCTTCCATCGGCAAGTCTTCTAATGCTCCGAAAAGACCGTATCCTGCATTATTTACAAGAATATGAATTCTATCTCTTTCGCTAATTATTTTATCTATCGTCGTTTTTACTGAATTATCATTATCAACATCCATTTCTACTATTCTTATAGGTATGTTTTCGTGTTGTACGATTCTTTCTATTTCATTAGACTTTTGTAAATCTCTCACTGTGGCATATGTAAAATAACCATTACGAGCAAGCATTAACGAAGTCTCAAATCCTATGCCTGTTGAACTACCTGTTACAACAGCAACGGGGGCGCGTTCTCCATTTGGTTTGTTATTACTATTACTTGTAGTAGTCATGATCAGTTATATGATTCTAGGTAATATGTAAGAAGTTTTGCACGTTTGTAGACATATCGTCATCACATTTTTAAGATAGTCATCTTTCACAATACTGTTAGTTTTTTATATGACCAAAGGTGAAAATCCTGAAAAGAGACATAAATTCATAGTTCCTTCTTCGTTTGTGTTTTTGTCTGTATTGCTAATATTCTTCCTAATGACATTCAATCCATCAATATCACTACGTCTTTCGGCTCACGCACAAGGTTTCTCTACTTTAGGCCAAGGTAATTTCATAGTCAATAACACAGGAAATACGTCCACTTCAGATACATCATCAGCTACAAATACATCATCATCACCTTCAATGGATCAGACCTTATCTTTACGATCTTTCATTGGTGTAGGAGGCAGTAATTTGAGCAGTAATAACGATAGTAACATTAGCTTCCTTACATATGAAAATCCTATCTACGGGATCAGTATTGAATACCCGTCAGCTTGGACTTATCAGGAGCCAGAAGAAGAATCTTCTGCTAACACAACAATATTTTCTATCGTAGATATTTCTCCTCCAATATCTGAGGATCCAAACGTAGCTACAAACTTTCAGATGGGAATAGAGAACCTTCAAAGTCCTATTTCGCTAGACCAGTATGCAAGAACGGTAATCAATAGCTACAGAGGTAATCTGAATTTCAGCCTTATTTCTGTTGATCTTAACAGTACGCTGTCAGGCAGGCCTGCTTATCAAATTATATTTACTGATGTCACAGAGGATGGCATAGAAAGAAAGTCTATAGAGAGAGGAACAGTTGATGAAGTTAACAACAGAGTATACTATGTAGCATTTAACACAGAGACATCAATGTACGAAAAATTCCTTCCTAATGTTCGGACAATGATGAATTCGTTGAAGCTTGATACATCAAACATGAGCAGTATGGAGAATCTTAATAGCACCACTAGTTTGGGCAATGACAGCAGTATTACAGACAGTATGCCATTAGATGATGCCATTCCATTCTTAAATGAACAACCTTCTCTGCCTTTTTCTTCTCCCCCCTCCTCATCCATGGACTTTGAACTGTTTATGGAGAGTTTTACTAATAGCATTTTCAATGGAACGTCTATTTTTGGTGGGGTAGGGGCTAGTATGGTAAATGGTGTAAAAGTAAGTGGGATTAGCTTAGATAGTAACGAAAGTCGATTGTTAGTGACTCTCAGCGGAACACCTACACAGTTGTTAGGAAGAAATAACAATACTAGTTTGACAAATGATACAACATCGACGACGACAACTACTAATGCAGAATCTTTGAATTCTGTTACTGTAATAGCCATGAGAATTCCAATAAACTTGGCGGATATTCTTACGCTAGCGCAGGCTTCTTCAAGTCAAAGTTTAGATAATGATATGATGACAGAAGATACGGGTTTCAATGAAGATAGCATCTTTCCTTCAGATAGTTTCAACCCATTTTCACTGTTAAGTAGTATGCAGATTGGAAGTAGCAGTTTAACCAATGCTGATTGGTCAGTACCGCAAACTGTGGCAATGAATTTAGTTGGAGGTAGCAATAATTATGAGCAGCAGCAACAGTATTACTCAAATAACACATCTACTACAGATCTGTTATTTGTCTCGGTTATTCCATATACTGGAAGCGACAATAATAGCGCATTGCCATAAAAGAAATAAGGTCTAAATTTCGATTGGAAGATCTATCTAAAGTAATCCTCGTGACCTATCCAGATAGGTTTAGACTAGAGGAAGCAAAGAGCCTAGCAGAATCACTACAGAACAAAATCGTCAAAGTTTTTACCCAGAAATATCTGGATCACGCTGAATATGGAATGGGTTCTGGCAAGGCGGAAGAAATTAAGCATTTCGTGGAGGAACATTCTGTGGATGAGATCCAACAATTAATCGTTGATGAGCATTTGACATCAAGGCAGATACACAATTTAGAGAAGCTAACACAATTGCAGGTAATTGATAGAGAAAGGCTAATACTAAATATATTCTCATCTAGGGCTACAACAACTGAATCGAAACTGCAGATTGAACTTGCCGAGATAAAGTATCAATTTCCCCGTGTCAGAGAAGCTTCAAAGATAATCGCACAGACTGAAAGTCCTGGAAAAGGGGGTATGGGAGAATACGTCGTGGACATAAAGCTCAGGGAACTGAAAAGACAGATGTCGTTTATCCAACAAAAATTAGAATATGCTAGGAGGAAGCGTGAGCTTTATCATAGACAACGAATGGAAACAAACCTTCCTGTGGTCTCGCTCGTGGGCTATACTAGCTCAGGTAAGACTACTCTATTCAATCTGCTTACGGATTCAAAAAAAGAGGTATCAGATGATCTATTTACAACACTATCAACTACGACTAGATCACTAAAACTCACTAACGATAATAACAATAATAAAAATAGTAACAACTCAAAAGTCCTTCTTGTAGATACTATTGGCTTTATCAGCAGGCTTCCTCATTATATGTTTGATGCATTCAAATCAACATTAGAAGAGTCACTAGGCGCAGATCTGATTTTGCTCCTCATCGACTCTTCAGAGGAAACGCAAGATATAAGAATGAAGTATGAGAGCTGTTGGACTGTCCTAGGTGAACTTGGAGTGGATAAATCCAAGGTCTGTGTAATCTTGACCAAATACGACGACAAAAATAGGCGCCCTGAAAAAATAAAAGAAATTGCAAATAATTTGGAGTTATCTAATCCTATGGTTATATCCTCAAAAGGTGGATACGGGATTCGCAAGCTAAAGATTATGATAGGTAAAATGTTACTACCGTATAATGACCATTCAGTAATTATAACAAGAAAACGGAACTACACTTCCTGAGCAGCTGTGGCAACACCTGTTATACATAGGATATGTTTGTCGAGAATGCGACCTATTGCTTATAATGAATAGACACAACTCTAGTCTTTTCATCAGTGCAGGATCATGGTACTAAGTCATGGTCCTGATGGTAGTTCGAAAATATCCTATTTAGTTGTTATTCGCAGGAAATGGGACTCAATAATTACCTACTGCAGATGAATAAAGACTTTAATTCTATTGCTACTATCTATAATCATGGAACCAAGAAAAGGAGATGAGCATCTGCACCATCCAGTTTGTGAGGTTTGTCAGAAGGAATTCGATGACGTTCATGAATTAAGTAAACACGTAAATGAAGAGCATAGAAATCAAGACAGAGCGGCATAAACAAAAGGTTCCGATAAGGACTGTGCTTCGTATTTGTTAA
>DASTCR010000015.1:0-6274 GCA_035710925.1 Nitrososphaeraceae archaeon
CCCCTGTGCCTCTTGGAGGTAATGTTGTATCTCTTGATATATATGTCGACGAGATCCCCGTTCCAAAAAAGTCAGTCTTCATAGCAACTTCGGAGGACATCATCAATGCTTCATCATTATCTGAAGACAGGCCTATATCGTTTAAGCCTTTTCAAAGCGCAAGGTTCCTTATACTGAAAGATGAAGCCTTAGAGAAGAGGAGGCATAAGATAGTTATCTTAAGCAAACTGGAAGGATTTGAACAGATAATCATTCCTTTTACTTTCACTGATTACGTAGTAGGACAGAGCGAAAGAGTATTTATTTCCTCATCTAATTTGACTGACGATAACCCCGACACCGTAGCAACTTCAGCCAGTGAGGACACAATATTCAAAAATTTTACAACTCCTCTAGTACTCTCAGGAAAGAAGGCATATATTGTATGTTCTTCTAGTGGCTCACTATCTGCCAATTGGACATGGATGGGCGCTAGATATGATAACGGTGGATTGTATGTTCCTCCAGCAAGAGCCTTTGGTCGAATAGCCGTAGAGATCTCTACCGACGAAGGAATACGGAAGAGACTTCCTAGCTTCGTAGTTTCGTCGCGGCATGAAAATGGGATATTATATACGCGACATGAGCTTGCCGGGTTGCAAGTCAGAAGGACCTTGTTTGTTCCGACTGAAAGTAAAGGATTTATAATGATAATCAATCTTTCCGATAAACGGTTCGACATTTCAAAACTCAATGCAAAAAGGAACAAAAACAGGTCAGTTAAAGAGCAGCTCAACAAAAGAAGGGTAAGGGTTCATTTTCTGGTTGATGGCAATATAACAAGTTATGGACTTGCGGCTATTTCTCAAAGCAATTCCTCAAAATTCCTTATATCTGATAACTGCTTGCATATCGAGACCGCTTCAAGAAAGGGAATAGCGCATTACTATGGAGCAATTGGGGTTGAACCAAAAGATCTAAGACCTGTCAAGGTATTAACCGACTCTTTTGACAATGATATGGAGATATCCTATGATGTTGAAATCGCACCGGGTGAGGCTAATGACCTTGCGCTGATAGCCTCTGGCAGTTTTATTAGTTCCGAGGAATGTTTAAGAGAATATCGCTACATGCGAGATAATTATAAGACTTTGTACGAAGCTACCAAAAATCATTTTGTTACACGGTCTAGCTCTAATTTACATGTTACACCAGAAGCAGATCAGAGACAAAATCTCGTCGTTGCTAGATTAGTACGAGCTTTTGAGAAAGCTAAAACAAGCATGGAATACCTCAAGGCTCAATATGACGAGTTAGGAGATGGAATTTGTGCAGGGCTACCTAGGTTTCCTAACTACTGGGCAAGGGATACTGGATGGGCGCTCAGAGGTTATCTTTCTATGGGAGATTATAATTTCGCTTTGGCTGTAATTGAGAATTTCCTTCGTCATCAAGCTAAAAGAACAACAGATTATGCCCTGAAGGGTGAGCTCCCCATGATAATAAGCGGACGAGCATTTCTACATAACACGACCTTTGGATCATCGGACTCTACCTTTCTTTTTCCCTGGGCTCTGCGGGAATATGTTTTGGCCACCGGAAATTCTTCCTATTTAAAGAAAAGATGGACTTCCGTCGTGGACCTGGTCAATTGGGGATTTCTGAAAGACTTGGATGGAGATGGACTAGTAGAGCATGGATTTACAGGGATTGCAGAAAAGCTGCCGATACAGGATTCGACTTGGATGGACCACATAGATAGGAGAAAAAGTGCGAATGACATCCAGGCCTTGTTTTTCGAAAGTCTGAATATAGGAAGTGAGCTGGCTGGAATCGTTGGGGATGAATTCAATCAGAAAAAGTGGCGGGAGTCAGCCAAAAACTTACAGATGAAAATCGATTCAGAATACTGGCATCCCGAAAAGGCATTCTATTATGATACGATTCGCCGCGATGGCACAAAAGATCCAAGTATACGACCAAACGCCCTTGTTCTTGCATTGACAGGTTCAATAAGAGATACTAACAAGGCCATCTCTATTCTTTCGAGATTAGAACAAACTGACATGACCACTTCTTGGGGGATAAGGACTCTTAGCAGCACAGATCCAAAATATCATCCAAGTCTGTATCACGACGGAGCTGTCTGGCCGTTGGTTACAGGCTGGGCTGCTGTAGCTGAAATTAAACATATGAGGCGGGAACAAGCACTCTATTACTTAGAATCAATGGCACAAAGAATCTTGCATGAAAACGGAATGTTTGCAGAAACCTATAGAGGAGACAGGCCTGAGCCGTTTAACTCCTGTATCCTGCAAGCATGGTCCGTTGGTATGTACATCTATGCATTCCGTGAAATGATGCTTGGTATGAGAATAAACATGATAGATAATAAGATTCAATTAGAACCTCAGATTCCTGATTCTTTGTTGAGCGTTTGCACGCCAATACACTTCCAACATACAGTCTCTGCAAAAAAAGGCGCAGCTAAGTTAAGTATGATTGTCGAGCCCGATAAAAAGAGGATATCCTCTGAATTTGAAAGCGGTATTTTTGATCAGAAGCCTGAAGTCTTTAGCAATACGTATTCAATCAATTGAATATCGATAGAAAATTGCGGTATCCTTATAATCCGATCTACGAACAGCTTCTCTCTGCCAATAGACATATTGTCCTTCTGTGCTTCAACAACCCATGAACCTTTTTGACATTAAATCTGGTTGTAACCCGAAATAATTAAGTACGCATCGAGCAAACCTAGCAATAATTGACGTACGAAAATGATGATAATCGATAAGAGAAAAATATATGAGGTTATTGATAACCAAAAGCCCAATTCGGTTGCACTTAACGGACCGGAGGGGCTAGTCTCAAGAATACAGGAAGTTGCTGACAATATCGAAGAAAGATATCATATTCCAGCCTACGTTATAGGGGACACTTGTTGGGGGTCTTGCGATTTGAATACTCATGCTGCTGATTTACTGGGAGCTGATATTTTATTCAACATAGGTCATACCATAGCAATGCAATCCTTGGGCATGAAGGTGGTAATGATCAATGCATATGACAATATAAGCTTTGAAAATGTTGCCAGAAAATGTGCTTCAGATCTCAAAGCTCATTACAGAACTCTTTCAATACTCACAGACAGCCAGCATCTTAGCCAAATAACCACTGTAAAGAAAATCTTCGAAGAATACGGTTACGATATTATAATAGGTAGAGGAAAAGGCCAGTTAAACGATGCTCAAGTGTTTGGTTGTGAATTCTATCCTGCTCATTACATGCAAAATCGAGTCGATGCCTATATATTTCTAGGACAGAGCATGTTTCACTCGGCAAGTATTGCGATGTCAACGGAAAAGCCTACTTACATGCTAGACCCGTATTATCAAGAGTATACGGAAGTTACTGAGTTTGCGAGGGGTCTACAAAAGAAGGCTGTATTAGCGATCTATAATGCATTGGATGCGCGAAGAATTGGACTTATTATTGGACTAAAGGAAGGGCAGTACGCCCAAGTTCGAGCACTTGAGCTGAAAAGAACTCTGGAGAAATTAGGCAAAAAAGTACAGTTGATTGCACTAACTGAGATAACTGAAGAACGTGTTCAAATTTTTAAGGAAATTGACGCATTTATACAGGTCGCTTGTCCTCGGATTTCTACCGACAATCATTTCAAAAAGCCCATGCTATCTGTTCCTCAAGGTCTTGCTCTGATTAAATTACTCAAAAACGAACCCATAGAAGGTTTCCTTAAGGTTCAGCATTGGCTATAGGCATGCTATTGCCTCAGGGAAGAAGACGGGTTCTTCTGACTTAGTTCAGCTCGTGATTGTACCGTGGTGGTAGCCATTTTCTCAATTTGATTACTAGGACAACATACTGGGTAGTGAGATATTTTGTACACTTGCGTGTGCATTGCCCAAAAGCACACTAAATGTCTAAGACACCTGTTTTAAATAAGTTCAAATGCTCAGCTACTAAATGACTCTAAACATATGGAACGTACTAGCCAAATTAGAAGAAAGATCCAAACTTGAACGATCGGGAAAAGTTGTTGTCCCCAGGCAGGAGATGATGTTGGCAATTACCTATGAGACTGGTCTGTTCTTCAACATTTTTCTCAAAGCCATGAAAGCCAAAAGGGCCTTAGAAATCGGAACGTCTACAGGTTACTCGTCATTATGGTTAATAGAAGCACTCCTGCAAAATACGGTCTCTAACAAACAAGCAAAGCCAAGTGCTAGTGGAGGACTTGTAACAATTGAAAATGACCCTATGAAATTGGAAAATGCCTCATACAATTTCTCTGAGGCTGGTGTATCTGATAAAATCGACATCATGGAAGGCAATGCTTTGGAATGCCTTCGTAGACTTTCAGGAACCCTTGAAAATCATGAGCTTTTTGATTTTGTTTTTATCGATGCAGACAAAGAAAATCTAAAAGAGTATTTTGATCTGGTTTTGCCAATTGTAAGGGTTGGGGGAGTTATAGCAACAGATAACGTATTGTATCCAACGGATTATCGTCCAGTTATGACATCTTTCATCGAATATATCAGAGCGAAGCCTAACGTCCAGTCGGTAACTGTTCCAATTGGACATGGTGAGGAAATAACAACTAAATGCAGTTAAGTAGTTCTTAAAAAGATCGTTGGGTCCGAGACGGGGTACGACCAGAGCGAATGTTAGGATATAAGCAGGAAATTTGTAAGCAGCTATGAATTTTTGGCATCAGTCGTATGTCATTGGTGCTACCCTGATAGACTGAACACCTTTGAAGTGTGCTGCAGTGCATCCTATACTTTTGTTAATGGAGGGAGTCTAGGCTAGCGACTCAGAAGATAAAAAGAATTAGAATTGATCAGAATAGATTAGAATAGAACAATTAAGGCAGGCGTCAAGTTATTTTGTTCCTTTATACAAGCTTGACCTTTTTTTTTCTATTATATTCCTAATATATGAATCAATATTTTCCATCATTTTCGCATTGTTTTCTATCAGAGATTGCAGCTTGGGATTTGTATAGTTGATCTCTGTGTAATCTAAACTTTGATTACTATCGTCATATCTATAATCAAAGATAGCCCGTTCCTTTTTGCCCTCTATTCTAAAGTCAAGACTAATCTTTCCCTGTTCAATTTTTGACAAGTATTCGTCTTTAGATAAATTATTTTGTTATTTGAACTTGTCTTTAGTATGTCTTGTCTGTGGCGCCACTTGTTTTAGTCGCCCTGTGTTTTCTATCCTAGTTTAAGTGTTGTAGAAAAAGCTACCTCCAATATCACCAAGCTGTTATGGAAATATGCCCTCTAAGATCAATAAATAGAATAGATGCCTAATCTTGGGTATGAATTTGCCAGCAGATACGGACAAACACACAGATTCAGAGATAAAGAATTTTTACAAATTAAAAAATATTGCCGTGGTTGGAATGTCGACAAATGAAACAAAGCCGGCCCACTTTGTACCCAAATACCTTATTGAGCATGGATTCAATGTCGTGCCTGTGAATCCCACCGCGTCAGAGATATTGGGGAGAAAATCTTATCCTCGAATCACGGATATACCACAACACATAGACATAGTTGATGTATTTAGAAAGTCAGAAGACGTACCTGCTTTGGTCGACAACGCCATCATGAAAAGAGGATTAAGAGTAATATGGATGCAGTCAGGTATCTACAATGAAGCAGCCGAAAAAACAGCGAAGGAAAAAGGCATTGATGTTGTCTTCAATAGATGTATGATGGAAGAGCATAAGCGTCTTTTTGGTGGGTAGTAAAAAGCATTATGACCAGCATAAGCATGCCCGATATTTTCTATTTTGTTTGTGATGTCACAAAAATAGCCTCTTTCGCGACGCGATCCATAGAGTATAATTGGACTAGATTAGAGAGCAGAAATTCCAGTCTTTCTGCTTTTGAGGTCGTAGGCCTCGGCAACATCATAAACAAAGATTTTACCGCTTCTATTAGACCCAATGCTCATAACGTCTAAGACTTCTTTTATTATTTTATTAGCGGTATCATCCGACGTGACTACCTCGGTTTTTGTCTTTATTGCAAACTCGGGTACATATCTTTCTATTCCCCTTCCAGGAGATACAGGTTCACTTCTTGAACTCCCTCTTCCCCTTATATTATAAAAGTTCATTCCTCCGACCCCATACTTATGAAGGAGATCATTTACTTCCGGTAGGCGTTCATGTGAAAAAATTATTTCTAGCTTCTTCATGTCCTGTTCTCAAAGTTTTCATACATATTAAAATATACGGAAGCGACTGGAA
>DASTCR010000016.1:0-4122 GCA_035710925.1 Nitrososphaeraceae archaeon
TTCCCTTTTGGATTGGCATCTGAAGGCAGCATCATTACAGTCATATCTGCCTTCGATGCAATGTGATGCTTACCGTTTTTGCTCTGTGTGCTCATTCAGCAGTTCTGACCTGTCATAGTAAACAATAAGACATTTTATTACTATTTCTTTAGGCAAAGTACCTTGTGGCTGCCTGGCTATCTATACCACTTGATAAGGAGACACTTGATTTACAAATTACGTTTAAATGGCAATGATTATTGCAACACAAGAACAATAAATCCTTGTTCTACTATTACTATATATTGTGATATAGCGATCTAAGCGTCTTGTTACTAAAGTGAGTGTAGAAACCACACCAAGAATGGTTAGCAAGGTATATCGCAAATTAGAAGACAATGTTTCTAGATTTCGAAGGCTTGAAAAAAGACCTCTTACATTAAGCGAGAAAATTCTTTTGGGTCATATACATGATATGCGTTCTGTCAGCGAACACGGGATTCAATCAGGGAAAGACTATGTACTACTGATCCCAGATAGGGTTGCGTTGCAGGATGTCACTGGACAAATGACAATTCTTGAGTTTATGCAATCAGGGTTAGAAAAAGTACGACTTCCAACCACAGTCCACTGTGACCATTTAATCCAGGCCAAAATAGGAAGTGATCCGGACACGAAGTCGGCTCTCCAAGAAAACAGTGAAATTTATAAATTTCTAGAGTCCGCCTGTAGAAAATACGGGATAGGATTCTGGAAACCTGGTGCAGGTATTATACATCAAGTCGTCCTTGAGAACTACGCATTCCCTGGAGGACTCATTATCGGAACCGACTCCCATACTCCGAATGCGGGAGGTCTGGGAATGATTGCGATAGGTGTGGGTGGACTTGATGCAGCTGAAGTAATGTCCGGCTTGCCCTGGGAATTGCTCTATCCAAAACGCATAGGGGTTTTTCTAACAGGGAAGTTGAATGGTTGGGCCTCCCCCAAAGACATAATATTGTATCTTTCTTCGAAGCTAAAAGTCTCGGGTGGAACGAATGCAATTATAGAATATTTTGGGCCAGGTGCAGAGACTATAAGCTGCACAGGTAAAGCAACTATTACAAACATGGGTGCGGAAGTCGGTGCTACATGTTCAACGTTTCCATATGACAAGAGGATGGAAATTTATCTTAGGTCTACGGGACGCGGGAGAATCGCGGATCTAGCAAACTCTCATCTTGATCTACTTACCCAGGATCCGGAGATAGAATCAGAAATCATGCAGGACAAGAACAATGTACCAAAGTATTTTGATCAGTTAATAGAAATAGACCTTTCAAAACTTGAGCCATATATAGTCGGCCCACATACTCCAGACCTAGGAAGACCAATCTCAAAGATGGCTAGTGAAGTCAGAGAACATCCTAACTATGTCGATAATATATCAGTTGCACTTATAGGTAGTTGTACTAACTCCTCGTACGAGGACATGTCAAGAGCTGCGAGCATCGCAGAACAGGCAAAAGCAAAGGGTATTAAAACGAGGGTACCATTACAAGTTACGCCTGGCTCTGAATTGATTAGAGCTACAATAGAAAGAGACGGACAGATGCAGCTGCTCAGGGATATAGGTGCAAATGTCCTTGCTAATGCCTGCGGGCCTTGCATCGGTCAATGGAGCAGACCTGAGTTAAAAAAAGAGGAACAAAATACTATAGTGACTTCGTATAACAGAAATTTTCCCGCAAGAAATGACGGTAGACGTGAGACAATGAACTTTATTAGTAGTCCTGAAATCGTTATAGCACTCGCACTGGGGGGAAAGATTTCCTTTAACCCGCTTAACGATGAGTTAATTTCAAGTGAAGGAACAGGATTCAAACTTGAACCTCCAGCAATATCACAAGAAGTTCCACCACGGGGATTTAAAGATGTTAAAGGAGTATACGTGCCACCAGCAGATAATCCAGAATCTGTAAATATTATTCTGAAGGAGGATAGTGACAGATTACAGCGACTTGACCCGTTTGCCGAATGGGATAAACGGGATTTTGAGAGGCTCCCAATCCTAACAAAAGTCAAGGGGAAGTGTACCACTGACCACATCTCACCTGCAGGAATGTGGCTCATGTACAGAGGACACTTAGATAATATAAGTGATAATCTCCTCCTTGGTGCAACAAATGCATATCGTGATAAGGAAGTTGGGAGAGGCAAGAATATGCTTAATGGAAGAATTGAATCGTTTCCGCATATTGCAAGAGAGTATAAAAGTAAAGGTATGAAGTGGATCATAGTAGGTGATAGCAATTATGGTGAAGGTAGTAGCAGAGAACATGCCGCCATGACTCCACGATATCTTGGGTGTGCGGTTGTTATTTCCAGAAGTTTTGCAAGAATACACGAAACAAATCTTAAAAAACAAGGAGTATTGGCTCTTACTTTTAGGGAAATGGCAGACTACGATAGAATACAAGAAGATGATCGAATTAGCATATTAGGACTTGAAGATCTCGCGGCAGGGAAACCTGTAACATGCATCTTACATCACAATGACCAGACAGAAGAGGTCATTTCCTTACGACACTCGTACAGTGAATCACAATTGGAGTGGTTTAGAAGCGGATCAGCTCTCAATATGCTTAGATTTATGACCAGAGAGATATAGAGGATGAATTGTTCTTGTTGTCTATCCTCTAGACGTACATGAAACAGTAATCAACTATTAATCGTACGAATAACATGTTCACTGAGAGTTACTTTTGCGACACCTATAAGTGTGCGCGCTTATTTGATGTATTCTCAGAACCTATACTTTCTATCATCTCGCGGACTCGACTTGAATTATCAACTCCAATAAGATTATGAATCCTAACTATCTGAGTTCTGAATGAATTTATGTCATATGTCGAAGAATTCAAGATAGGAGTATGACCTTTGGCACCAACGATACGCTGCTCGCCCGATTTCGTGTGGTGCACCCCGTGTCGATGAAGGGAGATTAAAGCCTGGCCAGGTTCATGTCCGATTGATTCCTTTCCGCACAATATCATATGATGCAATTCGTCATGCAGTAAAGTGAACCTTATAATGGCATCAATTCCTCTATTTTCTGACAACAATCTCCCTACAATTAGTATTCTGTCCATAATATCTGGAGACCTGCATATATCATCTAGCAATTTCATGCTCGCAAGAGTACAAATGGCAATGCTCCTCCCTTTTCTCCCCATACAATAATTTGCGCTAATGGGTATGAGGGCCTCGCAGAGCTTACCTACCGCGTTCTCAAATCCGAACCTGAAATGGATGGCCAGGTTATTAGTTAAGACGCTACATATTAAAAGATGTATTGTATCGTTGATCCAGAGCTGTACCCACAGCGTCATACGTAACCAAATAACATTCCGCTATTGCCTTCACTTATCAAAACGAATAATGCGATGGTCAAAGTCGCACGATCCTCGCATGAGCAAGGAATATCGCTTGATATAGCAACAAAAGCCTACTGAGAAATTGGAATTGAAAAAATAGCTCAGTTTTATTGTCAAGCGCATAACAATTTTACTATCATATTTATTATACTCTGCTACAATAGCCAGTTGAAAAATGAAGACCAGCTTTAGAGAAGATGTTGAACTAGAAGAACACGAACACAAATTCGAGTTGGCAGATATTTCGATAAAATTTAGAGGTGGCCATGAAAACGACAATTTCATTTGGTCGGTTTGTGAAAACTGCCATGAATTTAAAAGAAATGTATCCAGTGCAGAGGTGGAGTCTTGGTATCAGGAAAGTTAAGCAGACCTCGTCTTTGACTATATTGCCGCGCATATTGTTCTATTTCTGGTCGAATTACACGGTATTAAAAATAGCAAATCAGCACTGTCTCATCTTTGTCATACCAGGACTTGCCACATACTTCTTCAAGAATCAAAACCCAGGTTCACGGCCACCTTTTAGACTCCAATAGTCATTCAAAAAGCTCGCAAAGCGCTCAGACTCAGGAAAACAAGCATAGCTACTTTTATATCCAAGCACGAGATTTACCTCCTATTGGTAACAACACAAGCATATTGTGTAAAATGTAAATCTAAAAGAGATATGAAGAACGAGAAGCAGGTAACAATGAAAAACGGAAGGCGAGCTGTCTCTGGA
>DASTCR010000017.1:0-7627 GCA_035710925.1 Nitrososphaeraceae archaeon
GAATATCTTTACACATTGTGGTGGACATACATTCTCACAAGCCATGCAGAAAATGCAATCCTTTTCTCTTATCATAAATGGCTTTTTCTCAGATGCTGGATGTCCAGGTGTTTCTAACCATTCATACACATTAACCGGACAGGCTTCTATACAAGCTCCATCTGCTACACAAATGTCAAAATCCACACATACTTCTGTACCCCATATACCCAATTGACCAGGTGGGTCTACAGGACCCCAGACCTTTATTCCCTGGAAGGTTCCTGCAGTTTGTCTCTTTGTTTTAAATGATGGATCAATAGGACCATCAACCTTTGAATAGTTAGTCCCACTTCCTGTTAGGGATATAGTTGTATTGACACCAGCTGCACTGGCCCCAGTGGCCTGGACTTGTTGAGCAACTGGCTCCGCTAGTTGGGGAGGAGCTGAGGAAGCACCGGTCTTTGCCACTGGTTTTTGTTGTTGATGTTCAATAGCAGTCGGGCTTCTTGATTTAGGATTCTTTGCCAGAGGAGTAAGCTGCTCTAATTTTTTTATTGCTTCTTCGAGGGAGATTTTTTGTGATTTCTGATAATGAGAGATAAGTTTATCTCCAATCGACGTATTTCTAATTATTGTGTCAATGATCAGCTTGGCATTATCGTCAGCTTTTTTCCTATAGTCTCTGACCCAGTAATGATCACCAAAGAATTCTATTGGTTTTATCTGATAGATAATGTCGATCACCTCTCCGGTAACTATTTCCACAGTGATTGAAAGGTCTGCCGACACATCCACCTGAGTGATAGCATCTTTACCTCGCTCAGTCCAGTTATATGTTACATATACCCGGTCAGCGTAGGTGTCAGTCTTAAAACCCGAGTTTTTAAGGTCATTTAATAACCCAGTAATGGCAGAACGTTCGGTAATTTCAACAGGAATTCTGAACACACCCAATCTAGAAGCATGCAGCGGAAAAATGCCTCTTTTAGCAACCTCAGATAGCATTATCCATACTCTATCCTTCAACAAAGTAGACATTATTCAATTCTGAATACACAAACTCCTAAAAGGCTTTCTATTTTCTGCCTACTACGCCTTTGCTAGATCATAGCTAGATAAAGTACTAATGCTCGCTACCAAAGGTTCTAGAGATATAAGATTTAATTATGACATGCCAAGAAATACCCCTTGCGGGCCGGTGGTTTAGTCCGGTAGAATACCTGCCTTGCATGTTCTGCGTAATCAACTACTGCAGGCAGAGGAAACGTAGGTGGTCGTGGGTTCGAATCCCACCCGGTCCATTCCTTTATCTCATTGTCAATACATGTTTATAAATAATGGAATGAGTCCCCAGCATATTGAAATAACGAGGTGATAGAGCTTAACAAGATCTACCAAGATGATTGTTTATATTTTATGAACAAAATGGCCCATGACAATTTGTCTGTTGATGTGATTGTTACTTCGCCTCCATACAACCTAAATAAGAGGTATGGAAGTTACAAAGACAATAGAAAGAGAAAGGATTATCTGTCCTGGCTTTCGGACATCGCCAGGACAAGCCATAAAATTCTGAAAGACAATGCTTCATTTTTTCTTAATGTTGCTGGCTCCCCGTCAGATTCCCTACTACCACTTGAAGTAGCAAAGGTATTTTTTGACTCGGGGTTCAAACTGCAAAACACTATCCATTGGATAAAATCTGTGTCTATAGAAAAGGAGGATCTCGCCAAAACATGGCCCTTTTCTCCGACTAAAAATGTATCAATAGGACACTTCAAGCCCATTATCAGCAAACGGTTTCTAAATGATTTTCATGAATATATCTTTCACTTTACAAGACGAGGAGATGTAAAGTTGGATAAACTTGCTATAGGTGTTCCATATCAGGATAAAACCAATATAGGAAGGTGGAAATCCTCAAAGCAGGACAGACGAGACAGGGGAAACGTATGGTTTATTCCTTATCCAACCATAAGAAAGGAAAGACCTCACCCAGCCATTTTTCCTCAGAGATTGCCTTATTTGTGCATAAAATTACATGGAATTAGAAGAGGCATGATAGTCTACGATCCATTCATGGGAATTGGAAGTACAGCCATAGCCTGTCTTCACCTAGGCGTGGACTTCATTGGAACTGAAATAGACCCCGGATATATTCAGGAAGCACAGGGAAGTATAGATAGAATAGTGAAAAGCCTAGTCACTTAGAACATATGTAGTGAATGTCCGCACTCAGTCGTATTGAGTGAAATGAATTATTTCTCAAGTCCAACGGAAGTGAAAGTTAGAAGGTAAGCTTTAGGGATAATTCAGATAAAGTGCAACCGTAAGGTATATTATGTTTTGGGGCATGAATATTTCCAGATGTCTTTTTTTGGAGGAGGTTCCAGTAGCAATATTGACAAGAGCAAATATGCCCATTTGACGTTAAGTATAAGACAAACCGTTCTGGAGAGAGCTCGCTACAGATGTCATGGTTGTTCCAAAAAATTTGGCCCAAGCAATCATCCCTACTTTGAACATATTAACGGGTCGCTAAAGGATAATAGGCCCACTAACTTACGACCGCTATGCAGCGAATGTTTCAAAGCCGTTGAGAAAAAGGAAACCAAAAAAAGCGGATTTTTAGGTGGTATGCGTAATACAATTGGTGGAATGTTTCAAAAATGATTATCGATTCCTAAGTTAGTATTGTAAGCCTTGCTGCTAACTCACTGGGTTAACTGCTCTAATCAAGTTATTAAGAATTTAACCTATTCGTTGGACCTACTAGTATCTCACTGGTTCTTAGGTCAATTCTCTGGATCCTAAAAAATAGTATTTGTGTTCCTCAGAGCAGAACTGTTCAATTTTAGCAACGCCTCTGTTAGAATCTCCCTCCACGTGGGGCCAACCCTCATGTGAAAATTCTTTGCCACAATAGGCGCAAATCTTAACATCCATGTTTTGACACGTCAGAATATATGATAAAACTTTATTTATCATCTTACTTTTTTTGTGATACAAAATATATTATAGTACTTTTGTCTGAACATTATCATTACAAAGGTGACACCAAGAGTTGATAGTGCAACAGTTAATTTGTGATATATGCAAAAGGGTAGTCTTGGAAAAAGAAGGCGAGTCTTATTTGGAAACTGGACAATTTCCTATATCAAAAGAAGAGGCTGACATGATTGACAAAGAACATAGGGGCCATGAGTGTCATATAGAAGCAGTTGAAAAATTATAGTTACTACCCATGAAACCTGTCTCACTTTCCGAGCATAAAGAAGAATCACTTAATTTTGATATGTTGTATATGCTATGTCCCAAATACAGTTGTTGAATCCCATTGAAAAATATATTATGGCGTGATGATTTTAAAGGTATAGGATATAGGTATCATGATGTATACATGAACGTCTTTCCCATCTTCGAAGACAAGCGTTATGCTTCCAAACTATGGGATAAGAGTATACGTTGGTGGCCAGATGATGAAATTCGACTAAGGTTTGTAGAAGTAGAAAAAGGCAACAACTACTGGTTTATTCTTTTCAATACAGCTCAGTATGTTAACGAATGTACAGGATTTGCGAAGAATCTCCAGTTATCAGATAATTATCGTCGTTTTAAAAGAGGATATGAGAAACAAGTGTTACTCCGTTTCGGCATTTATAATGCAAACCCCGGGAAGGATTCTAGCAAAGATGACAAAAAGAAATTCGATCTTGAGTTATTAAAGAAGCATAAAACAGTTTATGATATCAAATTTGTTGACGACATTTCAAGTCTTTCAACCGATAGTATAGAATTCAGCTGTATAAACTCTTGTGGGAAAAATATCAAGGTATGAAGAATGCTTAGAAAATTTTCTTGTATCGATGAATGCTCTGATTGCTGTATTTACCGTGAATATTATCCCAGCATCGAATATGGAAAGATAGGAGTCTTACTGCTTCCCAATGAAAAACAAAGGATCGAGACATATGCAAATGAATTGGGACTGAAAATTACAATTCTACCCAGAGTGGGAATCGGTAGAAAGAAGCGCAAAAATGAGCCCGAGACTATAATCGCGTATCAGCTCATGGGAAAGAATTCAGAGGGTGAAGTATGCCCGTTTTTAGAAATGGAAGGGGCGGAAAGATCCCCACACGGTGGTTTTAAATGCAAAATATATAATAAAAAACCAGTTGCATGCAGTGCCTATCCGGTCAATATAGAGGACAAAGAAACAGTTACGCTTGACAGGAAATGCAAGTTTTGTAGAGTTAACAATAAGTACGGGGAACGGGCTGATGGCATGCAGATCCAAAAGTTTAGCGTAAGAAAGGAGATTATTGCTCTGAGGAAAATCCAAAATTGTACTCGGGCAGACACCCCTGTTGAAATTTGGAGATACGCCACTGGAATTGGAGAAAAGGAAAAGCAAGAGCTCTTCTATCCGCGAGGCTGGGTATTACAAGACGACGTTCAATAAATTGCAATAGCTATTTTTTCCAAAAGATTCTGCCAGTCCATACAATATCTATATTCCTTAAGGACATAGCATATGGTTTGTACAGTTGACAGGGAAAATGGTCTAATAGTCGTAATAGTTGAATAGAGGGCAAACACATAAATTTAATTATTTAGACTCCGTGGGTCAATGCAAAAAATTAAGGAGATAAGCCACAGTATGATATCCTCAATAGCTATCTCGACAATCTTCATAGCCTCTTTCATGCTATCTGGAAGCCAATTCTCTCAACAGGCGTTGGCCATTCATGAAGGGACTCCGACTGCAACTACTCAAAATCAACTCACCGGTGGAAATGCTACAACAACAGGCGTACCGGCCCAAACCCAAGCTAGCATTGCGGGCAACACAACTGCCGCTGGCACCCCCACGACAGGCGCTACGCCAGACACAACAACTCAAACCCAGGCCGTTCCTGGCGGAAATGCTACCCAAACAGGTGCAGCCTCAGCTCAAACCCCAACTCCAACCGCTGCTGTACAAGAGCCACCTGTTAATCAAAATTTTGTGAGACAAGCGACAGTCGCTTCAGGACAGGATCCGTTACCTGGACATGAAAGCCACGAACTCGCATTCGTCCTTCCTCCAAGGAGTGATGGAGCAGTATATTCAGGTGTCCTTACATACACAGCAAGTAAACCCGTCGAAGTAGTAGTGTTGCACAATTATGATCCACAAAACACCACGGCAGTTCCTGAAGAATATGGAACAGAATTAACTTCACCTTTACCCGGTGGTGGTGGAAACATCGCTATAACTTTGTTCCAGCCTCCATACGAAGCTGGAATTAATTCGGCATCAGTTCCATTTACTGGCAACGGACTTGCACTCCATACATTGGAAGACGATCCCTTTACCGCAACATACACAGTAAATGCTTTCGCAACTCAATCTGAAAGTGCTAATGCGCCACTGGAATTTACTTCAGTAGAAGGTGAAGTAGAAGAACCAGCAGCAGAAGAACCAGCAGCAGAAGATGAAGCAGCAGAAGAAGAGCCTGAAGAAGAAGAGCCTGAAGAAGAAGAGCCTGAAGAACCTTAAATCCTCAGAACGCCCTTTTTATTTTTGATCTCCTGTTTTCTTTTTTTTTGGATCTAACTGCACTGAATGTAAAATAAAAGCTAGCCATTCAGCAATAATTCTAGGGTTTTCAGACCAAATGATCAGAGGCGCGCTAATCTATAATTTTATTTTGTTCCGGAGACGTTATTAACTTACTTTTGCATGAGAAAATTTTCTGTAAAGTTCTTTTCCATCCCTACTGACAATTATAATTCGGTTCGCGGGTATAAGTTCGAAATTCTCTGACAGATCTAAAAACTCCAAAAGGGATACTTGGGCAATTGATTCAAAGTCGCGATAGCTTACTGAATAAAGCCTGGGATCGTCGGCATACAATGCCTTGCTAAATATTTCCTCTAGTTGTCCCTTCCTCCGTGCCATACCTAAAATTCATTAGCCCTCCTGCTTCTACTATCTTTGCTATCAACTCGGGAAAGGGTTTCATACCGTAAGATTCGTTGTTCTTGGTCTTATTAGTAATTTTATTTTTCGAAATATCAATCTCAAGTTCGTCTTTGTCCTCAATTCTCTTCATCGTGGAATCTTCAATTTCTATAGGGAGTAGGTATCCCCCATCAACCGCATTTCGGTAAAATATTCTTGCAAAAGAAGGAGCCAAGATTGCTTTAATACCTGTATGTGAAAGGGCAATGGGAGCATGCTCTCTGCTTGAGCCGCAACCGAAATTGCTTCCACATACTAGAAAGTCACCATCTGTAACCTTCTGAGGGAAGTTTGGGTCCAGTCCTTCCATGGCATGTTTTGCTAGTTCCTTATGGTCATGAATTTTTAGATAAGGACCGGGGATTATTACATCGGTATCAATATTGGCCTTTTCATACTTGTGAACTTTTCCTCTCATTAATTCTTCACCGCATCTCTAGGATCGGTTATTTTTCCAGTAAGAGATGATGCAGCAACTACAATAGGAGACGCCAAGTAAGTCTGGGATTCTACATGTCCCATTCTCCCTGGGAAGTTCCTATTCGTTGTGCTTATGCAGATTTCGTCTTTGCCTAATACTCCCATATGTGCTCCGCAACATGCGCCACAAGTAGGTGGTCCCACAACGGCTCCTGCTTCAACAAATGTGTTAATCAGACCTTCATTCATTGCCTTAAGAAATATAGACTGAGTTGCCGGCAACACCTCGGTCCGTATCCTTACCTTTTTGCCCTTCATAAATTTGGCAGCAAGTCTCAAATCTTCGAGTTTTGCACCAGTACATGATCCAATGTAAGCTTTATTGATTTCTACTCCTTGTAGATCTCTTGCTGCACTTATGTTTCCAGGTGAAAATGGCTTGGCAACTATAGGTTCCATTTTGTCAATCTCATAGTCAAAAACTTCTGAAAACTCCGCATTGTCATCTCCTGCGAGAGAAGAATATTTAGCGTCGGTCCGTTCACGGATATATTGCTCGGTAGTCTCGTCGGCTTCAATTATCCCATTTTTTGCGCCCGCCTCGGTGGTCATATTCGTCAAAGTTAATCGTTCCTCCATTGGTAACTCTTTTATTATTTCTCCTGAAAATTGCATAGTTTTATAATTGGCACCATCGGTTCCAACCTCACCTATTATCGACAAAATCATGTCCTTTGCCATTATGTAGTCTGGCTTTTTCCCTGATAGCCTGAAGAGCATTGTTTCGGGTACTCTAAACCAAATCACTCCGTTCATTAGAACATATGCAATGTCTGTATGACCCAAGCCTGCTGCAAAAGCCCCCATCGCTCCCGTCGTATTGGTGTGTGAGTCTCCGCCAACATATACTTCACCGGGTAATACCAATGCCTCTTCATGAGACAATGTATGACAAATTCCATATTGTCCCAAGCCATATTTGAAGTGCTTTTTTACTCCATATTTCTCTGCCCATTTCGAAAGAGTATTTATATTGTCCGCAGAAATTCTATCTGCAGCTGTAACGAAATGGTCCTCTGTTATCCATACTCTGGTAGGATCCCATATGCCTTCAAACTTCTTCCCCTTCTTTTCCCATTCATCGAATACCTTGATCACACCTGGACCTGACACATCATGCATCATTAGCTTGTCCACTTTCGCAAATATGACATC
>DASTCR010000018.1:0-2647 GCA_035710925.1 Nitrososphaeraceae archaeon
AATAACTGAGCGTGTCAATTTTAATTTTAACTCTTGACTACTATTTCGTTTTTTTCCTAAATCAGTACTGAGTATTTTCAAAAATATTGAAAGGCTGTAACATGAAAAATTTTTAATACCAAAATCCTATTCCTAACAAAAATCTGATAATCTGTCTATGTGATTTCTATGGAGTGTATCTCCGGCTTCTGCTTCTACGATTTACTGGATCACGAATATCTTGCAGTACAGATCTTGGCATGTAAAGAAGTTTATGCAAGTCTTATAATATTTACCATCAATGGATTATTTTATCAGTATTAAGAATTGTGGCAGCACTTGCTATTTCTATTTTTCTAACTGGCTTTTTTTGTCTTTTTGTATCAGCTTCCTCACTTCTTTTTCTGTGCTTTATTGCTGCTTTACATATTCCTTTTATTAGTTGTGCCTTGTATTGTAATTGTGTTATTTCTTCGTCTGTCACATAGTCTAGATTTTCTATTAACTCATTAGCAAATTTTTCTACATCAGACTCTTGCAAATATTTGGTTAGCATTGTTATTATTTCTTTATTATTAGGTTGTAGGCAACATATCTAAAAACAAGCAAAGCTAAATGAAGCTAGTTCTCAGCTTAATAGTTATAACATGAACATGAACACATACATGGTAAAATTCTTCAAGCCAGATACCGTTCCAACCAGACTTAATACCTTAATTCAGTAAGCAGTTTAGATTCGGATGGACTATATTATGTTCATATTTTCCCAAATAATTGCTGTCTATTATGCTTGTACAATATCAGAATAATAATATTCAGTCAGCCAACAAATCATGGGTTTTTTGGGATATGAAACGAAAACATATACCCAATTCCATCAGCAGCATTATTTTGTGCTGTAATTTTGCCGCCATGGACTTCAACAATATTTTCTGGATACATATAGTCCCAGACCAGTACTTCCGGAATCTGTTGAAAAAACATTGAGAATAATTTAGTTTACTTAAGTCTGTAAGTACTTGCTAATTGTGTTGCAAGGAAATAAAGTGATATGGTTTCTACTCCTCTTCGAATAGAGAACACAAACCGCTACCTATCTATACTTTCCTTTAGTTTAGAAATATGTGGAATTCTAGGAACAAGTACAGCAAATGCAATTGCAACTAGGGCCATGAAGTAGAAGTTAAAGCCTATAGCCATGCCAATTGCAGCTGCAAACCATACAGCGGCTGCAGTTGTTAGATTGGTTATCTTTTCAGTCGATTCGCTTTTTAAAATCATACCAGCTCCAAGGAAACCTATTCCTGATACAACCTGAGCAGCAATTCTTGATGTAGAGTTTGGATCTACTTGTGCTGATATATACGTAAACATCATAGTGCCACCAATAACAAGACAATGAGTACTTATTCCGGCTGGCTTGCCTCTAGATTCTCTTTCAGCACCTATTAAAAAACCAGCCAGCAACGAGAGGCCTAAATCGATTAAGAAATCAAGTTGATATCCATAACCACCTAATACATCGTGTAACATGTGCTACTTCTTTTCTTTTCTTGTGAATAAATTATTTATATATATTACAAATTAACAAGTACAACTATCTCTGCTGCAACCTTCATTTATGGGCCTAAAGTGACTAATGCATAGTCTTTCTTTAATTGCGAGACAATTAATTGCCTTATTCTGGGGAATTTCAACCTCATCTATTAACTTTGAACCGTGGTCAGATAATAGATTACGGTGTCATCTTCTAACTCCTAGTGTTTTCGTAGGTGTTTTTGGCTAATATCTGTCATTATCCTGTTATCATAAATATCACATAGTTAATAGGTGCTATTTGCAAAGTCCAGTAGTATAAGTATGGTGAATAGGGATTAGAAATATACCATTTCACAAAGTTGTGTTTACTGATATAGACGGCACTTTAGTCGACATTAATACCGCTGAGTACGGAAAGGAAACTGACAAACTGATCCACCTTATAAAAGAGAGAAATATCCCTCTTATACTTACTTCTGCAAAAACAAGGCTTGAACAAAACAAGATTAGAGAAGACTTGGGCCTATTTGATCCATTTATTGTAGAAAATGGAGGAGCATTAGTCATCCCCAAAGGCTATTTTCCTGACTATGCTTTAAGAGATATCAAATATCCTGTGAGAGAAACACAAGAAACAAAAAATGGAGCTAAAGATGTTAATCATGAGATAATAGTAGAACTCGGTAAACCTGCAGATTACATAAGAGCAAGACTCTCAGACATACGAAAAAAATATAATATCAATTTTACAGGGGTCGCAGATATTTCTGTTGAAAAACTGAGTAATTTAGCATTAATATCTAGGGAACAAGCAAAAAGAATGGCTCAAAGAAACTATGGTGAAACCATTTTGCAAATCCAAAGTGAGGACATTGCAAGATTCATAAAATATGTCCAAGAGAGTGGTATGAAAGTAGTTCATGGGGGACGCTTTTTTGATGTGACGGTCGGAACTGATAAGGGAATAGCGGTTGGAATTCTAAAGAAGCTTTTCAAGGACAAGTTCCATAATAATGTAACATTTTTTGGAATAGGAGATAGCGCAAATGATATTCCGATGCTTAATCACATGGATATCCCAATACTTGTACAACGACAAGATAGCTCCTGGGTAGATGATGATGAAATA
>DASTCR010000019.1:0-11503 GCA_035710925.1 Nitrososphaeraceae archaeon
CTAGGGCGGTTTCTCCTTATCCTCATTCATATCGAGGCTTGAACAACAAGTTTTCTGTATTTTTTCTTAATATTGCATTAATTGTGGATTTGTCCTCATTTTGTGGGGAAACCTATTCGAAGTAATTTGCGAATTTTCTAGTTTCCGGTCACTCGAATTGGCTGCCTTGTTTATTGGTTCCCTTAAGTCCTAGTCCATTTTTAACACCTAGAACAAACTTGGTGTAAAAATGAAATAATCCCGGTAGAATTACTCTATATTAGGCCAGTTAAATCCAAAATGCAAACTTTGCAAAAAATTTTATGAGCATGTACAGAATCAATTGGATCAGATTTCATAAAACTCTTTCAATAATGCAAGAGATATGACGAGCGAGAGATTGATGCAGATCGAGTCACACTTATCTTGTCCTCAATCCTCGACAGTTGCCTTCACCAGTAGATACTGTCAGCATTGAAGCTAATAAACTGATATTATATATTACATATACACAAATGAAGAGCTTTAGAACTTGACACAGAAAAGATTCAAGCAGGAAATTGAGGTAAAAGGTCATCTGATAGACTCAATGATCTTGACCAGGATTTTTGACAAAATCATGGATCTCAAAGGCGATTTTCAAGTCCTTGAATTCAACGTGGGAAAGAAGAAGAAGGAGTCCAGCTATGCCCGATTGTTAGTCCAAGCGAAGAATCGATATCATTTGCATCAGATTTTGGGATCTTTGTATATGGAAGGAGCTCAGCCTGTGTCCGTTGACCAGGTAACACTCAGACCGGCTGAAAAAGATATGGTGATGGTTGACGACTTCTACAGCACTACTAATAATTCTACTCAAATTTATTATGATGGGTCATGGATTAACGTCGACGATATGATGATGGACAAATGTATTGTTGTAGATACTAAGAAAAAAAAAGCGGTATGTAAAATGATACGTGACATCAAAAAGGGGGAAATGATTGTAGTAGAAGAACAAGGAGTTAAGATAATTCCGCCGGAACGTCCTAGGGAAGGTGTAGATATTTTTCAATTTATGAGTAGCAGCAGCTCCAGCGAGCGTCCCACGCAACAGATTGCCAGAAAGGTAGCAAAGGATCTCCACAGTATAAAGAAAGATGGGGGAAGGATAATCGTAGTCGCTGGTCCTGTTCTAATTCATTCTGGAGCAGCGGAATCATTTGCGAAATTTATCCGGATGGGTTATGTAGACGGGTTGTTAGCAGGTAATGCCCTCGCAGTTCATGATGTTGAAAATGCCCTAATGGGAACCTCTTTGGGGATGAATGTAATGGATGGTACTCTTGCGATAAGAGGTCATAGGAATCATATGCAGGCAATCAATGAGATTTTCAAGGCTGGTTCATTGAAAGCAATGGTTGAGAAAAAAATTCTAAAAAAAGGGGTAATGTATGAGTGTATTAAGAATGACATTCCGTATGTACTGGCTGGATCTGTCAGGGATGATGGTCCTATACCTGATGTTATCACAGACGTTGTTGAAGCACAACGAGAATACAAGAAGATAACAAAGGACATAAAAATGGTCTTAATGTTATCCACGATGCTACACTCTATTGCAGTCGGGAATATGTTACCTGCGGAGGTCAAGGCTATTGCCGTGGATATAAGCCAGCCGGTAGTAACCAAGCTCCTTGATCGAGGAACTTCTCAAGCTGTAGGAATTGTGACAGACGTGGGAGCTTTTTTACCCATTGTAGTAGAATATTTGGAAAAATTGACAACGGAAGAGTAAAACGTAATATCAATCGAATACAAACAGAAAGGTTGGACTAGTTTAATCCATCCAACTTTGTCTTTATTACATCAAGAGCAATTTTAGGGTCCGCCCTGCCCTTAGTTAATTTCATGACTTTGCCAAGTAAGAAGTTTGTAACATTCGGGTTGTCTTTAGCATCTCTTAAAGCAGATTTCTCGGTTCTGAACACTGAATCCACTGCTTCAGAGATGATGCTCTTATCATCTGTTTTTACTACATTTGTTCTCGTTAATACGTGCGAAGGCATTTCTCCAGTATTTATTATTTGAGTAAGAATAATCTTTGCAGCATTCCTGTTTATAGTATTACTGTCGACTAACTCTGCTAGTTCTGCGATATGTTTTGCCCCGATTTTTAAGCCTGCAAATAAAGAGGTTTGGGATGAGTAAGAGGAGCTCATTTTGGATTCTATTATAAGATCGTCATCTACAAATCTTAAAAGTTCAGTAACGATCCAATTAGCAATCTCCTTAGGCGAGGAGTAAATTTTTACGGTTGATTCAAAAAAGTCAGCTAGTTCCTTATTATCGATTAATACTTGGGCTATGTGTTCGGACAATCCATAGTTAACTATGAAACGTTCCTTTCGTTCGTCAGGTAATTCTGGCATTTTGGCATTGAGGAATGATGCATATTCTTTCTCAATTAATATAATAGGTATATCAGGCTCAGGAAAATATCTATAATCCTGCTCTTCCTCTTTAGTCCTGGCTTTTTTGGTTATCTTTCTTGTGTCATCCCAATGTCGGGTTTCGGTCTGAATTTTGATGTCATGCATAGACATTGTTTTCTGTCTGGCAATTTCGTAGTTGAGAGCCCTTTCAACATCTTTGAATGAGCTAACATTTTTTATCTCAACTCTTTTCCCACCTTGTATCGAAACATTTGCATCACATCTAACCGACCCCTCAAGTCTTGTATTGCATACTCCTAGGTGTTCAATGATCGAGGTAAACTTATTCAGGAATATACGCACGTCCTTTGGATCTGAAAAATCAGGTTCAGTTACAATTTCTACCAGTGAAATCCCGGCCCTATTGTAATCTATCAATGTATAAGAACTACCTATTCTAATACCGTTAATCTCATAAACTAATCTGCCTGGATCTTCTTCTAGCTGAATTCTTCTAATTCTTGCGCTCTTACTTCCGTAATTCAGTATTCCTTCTACCCCGATACTCGAGGTTCCATATGCGTTATATTGAGTAAGTTGGAAATTTTTTGGGAGATCTGGATAGAAGTAATTCTTTCTATAAAACGCAATACTTTCTGGGATTCTGCAGCGCAAAGCAAGTGAAATCATGCTAGCCAGTTCTAAAGCCGATTTATTTGGAAGAGGTAATGTTCCCGGAAGTCCACAGCATATAGGACATGTATTCTTGTTAGGTTCCTTCTCTCGATAATCACTTGGGCACGAACAGAATAATTTACTCTGCAGACTGGTTAACTGGCAGTGAATTTCGAGACCGATTTTTGTGCTCAAATCCTGTTCATCATTTCTGCCCCTAGTTGCTATCACAATTCAGGGCCCCTATCGATATTAGTTTCGTTCTCGAATAATAAAGCAGCATTGAATAGCTTTTGTTCTTGGAATTCGTCCGCCATTATTTGCAGCCCAATTGGTAAGCCATTACTAAAACCAGCCGGCACTGATATCGAAGGTATGCCTGCAAGATTAGCAACTACAGTATCAATATCGATCATAAACATCTTGATAGGATCGTTTATCCTTTCACCAAGTTTGAATGGCAATATTGGCATTGTAGGAGTTATCAAGACGTCATATTTTTTGAATAATAATCCTAATTCACGTTTCAACATAGTTCTAACTTTTTGAGCTTTCAAATAATATTTACCGTAATACGCTGAGGAGAGGATATACGTACCAATAATAATCCTCCTCTTGACCTCATCACCAAAATTGCTTCTAACCTTAGCCAGATAGGCATTCCATTCGTATCCATCGGGAGCAAAGTTGAATCCGTACCGAATATTATCATAACGAGCAAGGTTGCTACTTGCTTCGGCCATAGCTATAGTATAGTAGGATGCTAAAGCATATTCAGCATAATTTATTGATGTTTCTTCACAATAACAATCGAGACTGGAATAAAGATCCATCGCAGAGTATATGCACTTAGAAATTTCTGGTTCAGCTCCTTCAGTTAGCTCTTTTATTAGTCCAATGCGCAATTTTCTTTTATATTGGGAAGCATAGTCTGGTGTATCATATTTAACGCGGATAGTTTGATCGTTGTCATCAGCTCCCCCTATAGAATTCATAATCATCACTACATCAGAGACAGTTTTACCGATAGGTCCGATCTGCTCCAGGCTGTTAGCATATGGTATCAATCCGAATCTGCTAACCTGACCATAGGTAGGTTTAAGGCCCACAACTGAGCAAAAGCTTGCAGGACACCTTATAGACCCACCTGTATCAGAGCCCAGCGAGGCAGAGCATTCTGACGATGCCACGCTTGCTGCGCTCCCACCGGATGAGCCCCCGGCAACGCAATTGGTATTCCATGGATTGCGGGTTGGTCCAAAACTACTAAACTCTGTACTAGAACCCATTGCAAACTCATCGAGGTTTAACTTTCCAATTATAATAGCGCCATCATCTTTTAATCGCCTAACTACAGTTGCATCATATGGTGGAACATATTCTTCGAGCATTTTTGATGCACAAGTAGTTTTCAAACCCTTAGTACATATGTTATCTTTTATGCCTACGGCAATACCCGCCAGCGCACCAAGATTTTTTTCACCCTCACGAACCTTCTTGTCTACCAAACGTGCTTTCTCCACCGCACCTTTGCTATCCACAAGTATCAAGGCATTAACTCTACCATTTACCTTGGCTATACGTTCAAGGATTTGGGAAATGTACTCTTCTGCAGTAAATTCCCTAGCCCTAATCCCTTCACTAACCCGTTTCGCAGAAAGGTCGTATAACTTCAATTATCTATATTATCCTTGGTCCCTTAACATAGCTATCCTTTCTTTTTTTAGGATCACCCAATGGATCAGAGTCAAAAGATTGAATATTATCTTCCCTTAATTGATAAAACCTTTTCTCCGCAGACATGGGCTGAACATCAGATAATGTCAAACCATCTAAAATGTCCATATAACGAATTATTTCTTCAATCTGTTGCTCATATTTAACGATCTCTTCCTCAGTTAGTTCCAGTTTCGAGAGTCCACATAGGTATGTTATTGTTTCTCTTGATATCATGATATTCACTGGTGGACAAAAGTATTATGGTAACAGTCGATCTATGTCCCTTGGGAAAAGTGTCACATCTCGTATGTTATCACAATTTGTGATCGCCATCAGAAAACGCTCTAAGCCCAACCCAAATCCTGCGTGAGGCGGAACCCCATAATCAAACACCCTAAGATGATAGTCAAATGCCTCTACATTTAATCCTTGTTTTTTCATCCTTTTTAGAAGCTCATCCTTTCTGTTTACTCTTGTGCTGCCGGATGATATCTCCAACGATCCGTACATAAGATCGAATGACTCACAAATCATCTCATCTTTTTTAGCCTTAGTCTTCACATAAAAGGGTTTAATCGAAGTAGGCCAATCAGTGATAAAATAAAAGCTGTTAGTTGTGTTGCTCGGAAGACTTTTGACAGTCTGTTGCGAAAGATCATCGCCCCATCTAATATGCTCTTGTGCCTCCTGGAGTCTGCTGACTATGTCCGAATACGTGTATCTTGGAAAAGGTAATTCAATCTTTGGTAAATCCAAATCAAGGACTTTAAGATCATTTTTGTTCGTTTCAATGATTGTATTTACTATGTATGAAATCATGCCTTCAATTAATTGCATGATATCGTTATAATCTATAAATGCCTGCTCGACGTCAATAGAAATCGCCTCTGCAAGATGTCTGTTTGTGCGTGAAGGCTCTGCCCTAAAGATTGGTCCTATTTCGAATACGTTCTCAAAGGCCATAGTCAATTGTTCTTTATATAACTGAGGACTTTGAGCTAAAAATGCCTCTCTGTCGTAGTAAAATATAGGGAATAACGCAGCCCCTCCTTCCGTGGCAGTCGCAATCATCTTGGGAGTGTTCACTTCAATAAATCCACGTTTTGCTAAAAAATCCCTTGTAGCGCTCAGAGCAGTGCTACGTATGTAAAAAATGCTTTTAAGAAAATTTCGACGGAGATCTATGGCTCTTAGATCTAACCGTGTGTCAATACCAACAGAAATCTTACTTTGAATCATAAATGGAGCTGACTTGTTGGCGATAGAGAACACTTTTAACTCCAGGGGGATGACCTCTGATCCATTTGGAGCCTTTTCCTGCAATTTAACTATCCCACGAATCGCAACTGAAGTGTGTTCTCTAAGCTGCTGTATTTGACTGAACACTTTACTGGCACATTCACTTCTCTTTGCAACTACCTGTATATTGCCATATCTGTCTGTGATTGTAACAAATTTCATATTCCCATGATCACGGATGCTGGAAACCCATCCCATGATTGTTACCACACTATCATGCAGTTTAGGGTTAATTTCCGATGAATAATGCGATCTACGCAGTTTTCCTATTTCTTCCTCTTGCAGCACTGAATTGCTCAATTTCAAAGACCTTAATAATAATTATGATAGGGTACCTACACACTAATTATTATGTTTGCTTCGATTGTCCTTCAATTGAAGGGTAATCGATAATAATGATTTCTGCATCGTGGCACAAATAGGGCCTCATATATCTGAGATCGCGTTGGAATGATTGTAGAACCTCTTCTCATTTACTGAACTTACTGTTAACAGCGTTAATGCAATTCGCCCCTTTTGTACTGGCTTAGTTTTGCAGAAGTTTGTGCCAAATGGGACAATATGGTTGGACGTATTTCATCTGTCATATCAAATCGTGTTATCTTTAGCTGCCCTCGTCTTCTACTGTTTTGAGTTGCTGTTCGATTAATGTTCTAATCCTCCTATAACTCTTTTTTTGAGTGTAAATAATGGTTATGCCCATAGTGATCGTGGATAGTACGGCAACAATTCCGATTATTGAGCTAGTCAGCGTCTCAGATAGTTTGCTTATAATATCTTCTGACATTTGTAATAATAGAACGAGGTTGACACCAAAGGCGATTCCTATCAGGAAACCTATCCCATGGTCCTGAGTCAATTTTCTAAGGTAGTTTAGGTATTCATTTCTTTTGCAAAGACCCTGTTTTGCTTTGGAGATTAATGAGGGATAAAATCTTATATTAACCGTGTCATTTGGGCCTTTTTCTATACTCTTCATGGATGACTTACAAATTATTGTAGTAATTGAAAAGAAATGAACCTAAAAAATTTTCACATTATGGATGAATAACCTACATACCATAGTACTATTGACTTGACATCTTCTCAGAATGAAAATCAAGCATCGATTAGAAAAAACAGTATCCTAGTTTGTATTGTAGGAAGATACTGCGCGGTATACTCCACTCATCGTGGCGAACTCTTAACCATGATCAGCTTGCTTTACTATATTCATTTCTAAATCGTGTAGGATTTCGAGTATAATGTCTTTCCTACCGAGTTTTCCATTGTCAATATTAAAAGTACTCATAGATCTCTTTGCCGAAACGAAAAATTGAAGTAAAGTCTTTTGAGAATATCCTTGATTTGCATATTCGACTGCCTGTATGGCCATTTCGAGCTTATCGAGTTGATGAACGAACCGAGATACTGGCGTCTTATTGGATCGATATTCTTGCCATAATTTTTCATAATTTGAACGCACAACACTAGGTACCCTACAAAGAATATGCTTCATAGCTTTTCTTTCCTCTGTTCTCTTTCTTACTCTTGTAATTTTATTGGGAATGAAATCTCCAGTTATTGACTCTGCTAGATCATGAATTAGTATCATCTTCGTTACTCTTTCTGTGTCCATGCCAAATATATCAGATAAAACCATGCCCATCATACACATAGAATAAGTATGGTCAGAAACAGATTCAGCATTAGCAATTCCAACCTTTGAAACCCATCCTGCTCTTTTCACAGATTTGAGGCGTATCACTGATTCAAAAAAGGAAATCAACTGTGCTGGTTCTAGGACGGTTTCGTTTTTACTTTTCATTTAACACAATTTCAGAATATCAGCAATGCCTTATCGCAGCTCTGTCTAATTTAGTTACCGAAGCGAAATAATAACGTGTTAGCCTGTTGGTCATTCTCATATCCCGAGTGATCAAAAGGGTTTGAGGATCATCTATCCTAATACCGAGTGACTTGCATCTGCAAACAAGTTAGATAGGAATCCCAAAAAATATGCACTAGTCAATTGATCAAATAAGTAGGCAAAAATGCTTACTAATAGAGCTACGCCCACAGTTAAGATAAGAATTAACATTACATTAAAGATTTGACACATTTATGATTCGACTATTATGTGTCTAGCATCTTTTCTTTCTGTATTTAAGTTTAACCTAACTACTCTGGCTGATCCTTCCATGCCACATCTTCCACTCCTAGACAGTGGTTTACTAATCGGGCACAAACAAAAAGCAAATCAGAAAGTCTATTCAAATACACTATAATATTTGGGTTTATTATCTCGTTCCTTGAGAGCGTTATTGCGGCAATTTCAGCTCTTCTGGCGACGCTGCGACTAATGTGTATCGACGACGACTCGGCACTTCCGCCAGGCAATATAAAATAAGTAATTGGAGTTAACTTTGTTTCAAATTGATCTATTGTATTTTCCAGGTGTAATATCATATTTTTTTCCACGCGGGGAGTTTTTTTATGGCTGTTCGAAGGGAGCTCGGCAGGACTTCTTGGATCTGCTAGATCACAGCCGATAACAAAAAGTTCATTTTGCACACTTATAAGTAAATTGACAATGTCACCAAAGAGATCCTTGTCCCTCAGACTCAACAATGAGATGACAAGTCCAATATGCGAATTTAACTCATCAACTAGACCATACGCAATTATTCTTGAACTAGTTTTAGATACCCGTTTACCGCCTATAAGACCTGTTTCTCCATTGTCACCCGTTTTGGTGTATATCTTCATCCGTTAGATCGATTGCAGTAGTGATCTTGATATTTAAAAATACTTAGTTTAAATGTTGGCACTATCAATCATACTTATCTTCAAAGCAAATCTGGGTTTCATCAAGGGGGACTACCATTGGAACCCATAATAATCTATGCATGGGTTCCTCGGTCAGACCCTTTCAACTTAATCGGATCCAGTTTTTTACTTTCTGTTGGAATTATAAGGTTGTTCTTCGCTGGCTTTCCCCGTTATTTCCTCATGTTTATCATCATAACACCATTAAGCTTTTGCAATATGATATGCATTTTCTCCGAACTTTATTGAACTTTGGAGAATGATTAAGAAACGTTAGATAAATCCGATTCAGTAAGAATGTGCTTCAGTCTTATGCTCGCGTAGATATTTTTTCTTTTTGAACCTTTCATTGCATTTTTCGCATTTAAATGGTTTTTCAAACTCTAAAAGAAACCGTTCCCTTCGCTCTTGAGGCGTTTCAACTATAGGATTAGAGCTAATATCCTGTGTATTACCCATTCTTTATTGATAAAAAACTTACCTTCACATATATTTGCCTTAGGTAAGATTATTACTCTAGAATTGAATTATGATATCTTGTAATTAAGTGCTCGCGCTCATATTTTTAGTATTTGTTTTTGTTCTAATGCAATTACGAGTACCAGTTCGGGAAGTGCTATACCTAAGCAATAGTGATTAAATTTACATTCATTAGATATTTGCTTGGTTGAGACAATTCCTACTTCAGATTTCCTTTCCCCAACAGATTAGAAATACAATATTGAAGGCATTCTTGTGTTGAATTCAATAAAGGATGACTGCACAACATTAATTTGAATCTAGCAATACCTAAGATATAATTTGAAGTCCTATTACATTTCATCCCTATCCCTTTTTACAAGACAAGATTATATAGGATCTATTAAGCTAGGTTAGTTGTGCCGTCGTAGCTCAGCCTGGGAGAGCACTCGACCTAACGTAGCAATAGGGGTGAGGCTGAAGACCGAGCTGTCGTGAGCTCAAATCTCACCGACGGCACTTCCGGTATTGTTATTTCACCACTACCTTAGTCAACAGTAAAGAATTTTTAACCATATCATCCTATAACAGGGAATGATTGTTAGGAGATTCCGAAGGATATTTTGTAACCATAAGGAATCATATTCTTTTAGAATGTACGACGATTTTGATTTTAGTGAGTATAATAAATGCTGTAGATGTGGGAAAACCTTAAGGTTTATGAAAGGTTTTGAGGAGGATATTAGGGGGTAAGGAAAAATGTTTCGAGCCAGCCTTCAGATTTTGATTATAGCGTGGTGGATTGGGGCAGGCATCGCTTGTTTAGCCATTGTTATTCATAGGCACGAAGAATATGCATTGGTCGGAACAATAGGTTGGATTATAACCATAGCAAGTACGGCGCTGATTGTTTATGAGATCAAAAGAATAAAAGAAGAAAATAAGGAACTAATGGAAAACGGCAGAAAATAGAATATACTAAGTACCAGTCGTCTAGAAAATAAGCAGAATCTTAACTAGTTAGTCTATATGGCGTACATATACAAAGGTAGTCTGAAGGAACATTGATAGATATAAAAAGAAGACCGAATTTCTAATACACAGTGAGAGAGGGCTTCTTTCAGGAGTTTTGTGAAGAGATAATTTCGCTCGACCCACATATTAGGTTCACAGGAATAGCAGATCAACATGGAAGGTTACTAGCTACAAAAGATCGCAAAGGCTTGAAACCTTTGCTAAATAAGCAGGAAACAGAACAATATGCGCTTACTGCAGCAACACGTCAACATACACGGATTAGATGGCAGCAGGTATTGGGTAAAATTGATTACTCATCCTCACATTATGACAAACTTCTGAGGGCTACTATACCTATAACTGATGAGAATAATCATCTTTCACATATCATAATACTTACGCTTGATGTAGAGACTGATGATATGCACAATATTATGATGGATAAGGTCGTTCCGCTTGTAAGAGAAAACGCCAGCAAATTTCTTATGACTACAAGTGGGGTTCAATACGATTGATGAAGCAAGGAAACTGCAGAATATGTAACGAGGTGTGGAGCGATGAAAAAGATTTAGCTCTGCTTACATTAAGAAAGGTAGAACAACTCCTGTCATTTTTACACGCTACGCCTTGTATCTAAACAAATGATATTTATGTAATCATGTCTATCCTGATTTTGAGCCGAAATGAATTCCTCAACCAACTCAAGAATGCTCTTCAGACCACTTTTGGTTGCCGGGATAATTATTGTAGCTTTCGGAATAACTTGCATATGGATTGGTAGCACTTTTGAGCTAAAAGAAGAAGGCGCAGGTTTTACGATAATAGGCTGGAGATTTCTCATTAGTGGCTTGGTATCTATTGTTATCGGTTATACGGCCAAGTATTTTGAGTTTATATCTGCATACGCTAGATATATGCTAAAGCAAATTAGGTACAGGAGAAATCCAGAAGAAAATAGGTTTAATGACTGGTACAAGCCATAAAGCAGTGTTATTGTTCAGTTTCCTGCTCTTTATCATAGTAGAAATATGTGCTTATTGATCGAGATCCCAAACTTTTAATTAGCTTTCTATGACGATGAAGGATATGCAAGGAGTTCAAAAGGTACAATGTACCTCTTGTGGTACAAAGTT
>DASTCR010000020.1:0-13847 GCA_035710925.1 Nitrososphaeraceae archaeon
GCTCAACTTCCTTTAACAGTTGGAATTTTAGTTTTTGATCAAGTGGAAGTTTTAGACGTTGCTGGACCCTTTGAGGTATTTACTGTAACTCGTCTGAATAAAGAATTGAGACAGGAAGAATCTTCACCATTTAGAGTATTATTAGTCTCCGAGAATATGGATCAAGTTTCAGCCGTTGGAGGACTACGCTTTACCCCTGATGTAACTCATGACAATTGTCCCGAGTTAGATTTACTTATAGTTCCAGGTGGATGGGGTACGCGCACCCAAGTAAAGAATGCCAATCTCCTCAAGTGGATTGCTAATAGATCCCGTAGGACTAAACTGACTGGCTCAGTATGTACCGGGTCCAGTCTTCTTGGAGAAGCAGGGCTGTTGGACGGACGTGAAGCTACTACACACTGGCGTACTTTTGATTTCCTACGACAGGCGGCCCCCAAAGCTTACATACGCGAAGATTTGCGAGTCACTATGGACGGGTCCATATTTACTTCCGCGGGAATCTCCGCAGGAATTGATATGGCTCTGCATATAGTAAGTTACCTTTTTGGAACCAAGACCGGGGAAGCGACAGCTCGTCAAATGGAGTATCCTTATCCTCAAAATAACCAGCGCAGTATGCTTGCTTAAAAAAATCTGATTATTTTATCGATAAAGGAAATATCTTAATCACACACTTGTATTCATATACGAGCAACCAAAGTTTTTTATAAAAGTCGGAAATATTTTTCCAACTGCTAGTAGGATAATCTCACTTATAATCATATTAAAATATTTGATGCGTCCTGGTACACCTTTGGTAGAAAAGTTAAGAATTGTGGTTATTTTGATAACATTATCACTCCTGTGGGGTTCTAGTTTTCTGGCTATCAAAATAACTGTTGACGCGATCCAGCCGATTCTAGTATTTGGTGTCCGATTCGTTTTGGCTGGTTTGATTCTATTAGCTGGTCATTATATGATGTCTCTTTTGCATTACAGCTCCAAGAATGACAAAAGTGGTAACTATTACTCCAACGAAGTTAAGAAATCAAGATTTTGGAAGGATTCGCTGATACTTGGAGTGTTCCTAATCGTTGGAGGACAAGGATTGTTGGCATGGGGTACTCAGTATTTGTCCTCTGGAGTCTCAGCTCTGATAAATTCTACTATACCATTATGGGTAGCCATATTTACGTTGATATTTTTTGGAAAAAGACCGACAAAAATGAGTACAGCTGGTCTTATTGCTGGATTTGGAGGATTAGTCATTCTTGTTCTTCCCTCCCTTTTGGATGCAGAAGTTAATTTGGCTGGGATAATATCATTAATTCTAAGCTCCGTCTTCTGGGCCCTCGGTTCAATATACTCAAATTCAAGGCGATTAACGAAATCACATGTGGATAATATCTTTGTCCCAACTGGGATCTTTATGGCAGTAGGCGGTGCAATTTTATTAATTATATCTGGAATCATCAATAATGTAGCAATAGAAGAATTCAGAGTTGAAGTAGTGCAGCTATTCACAGGCAACATCCTAATGGCATTTCTGTTTTTAACCCTCGTCTGTACTGTGGTTGGTTATGCTGAATTTTACTGGCTTCTTAGAACGACTACTGCATCATTAGCAAATACGTTTGCTTATATAGTACCAGTTATAGCCATAATTTTAGGATGGGTAATTTTACGTGAAGTTATGACGAGTCAGACTGTGATTGCGACATGCATTATATTAATAGGTGTAGCACTAATGATAGTCAAAAGCCCTTCTGAGACTGCATCTACTACCAAAGATTCAACACAAAATTGGTAATTAATTACCTACACGCATCTCTTACAAACTAAAAAGCTTTAACAGCGAAATCCTTCATCCTCCAAAATTTATCCAAATTATAGACGCTCGACTGACCAGCACAAACAAACTTAAAACCTTACTAATGGATTCACAAATGCATGTGATTTGTCTGGCAGTTCGCATGTTTTCTATCGGGATAGAATTTACATTATTAAGGATATCATTTTAAAATTGGTAGAATACGGTGCACTTAATCAGACAGCTCTTATAAGTTTCTGTGGATTAAATATGAAAAAACACAAACCTCTTCTTGACAGTTTGCAATCAAAGGGACTGGTTAAAAAAGATGAGACCCATCTTGGGAAAAGAACTATAAGCATGTACAGACCTACTGGAAAAGGCATCGAGTTCTGTAATAGTATCTTGGACGCCTATGAAAAAATGTTCCCTCGAGATAAAGACATTCAGTAAAAACTAATCTTATTAGGAGATAGGTTAGGTTAGGTTAGATTAGGTTAGGTTAGGTTATTGATCACTTTCGCCATTATATTCGGTCATGGCCAGGCCGTACTGCACAGCAATCTTTCTATCCATATCTTCCTTTTCCATTTTATACGCATTATATCTTTTGCTCCATGAGCTTATTGATTTATACTGTCTGATTCCTGATACAAGCCATATAAATGATATTATCAGGACAGCTCCTAGTAGAATGCTCAATACAAGTCCGAATTCATTTTCAATTTCAAGGATAGCAAAAAAGGACGGATGGAATATCAAATATACTGAAAGTCCAATAGCCAGTGGAGCTAATAGCAAAGCCGAGATGGAGACACCCAGTAGTATTTTTCTTATAGTCGTTATTTGCTCAATAAAACTATCCATCAAAGCTAAGATGTTTTCTCGCGCTTTGTCAGTAGCGGGGGATGCAGAGATGGTATTTTTATCATTTTCAACTTTCTCTCCAGATTCTCCTTCCCTCATAGCCTTGTCTTCATTTTTCCCCAAGACCAAACCCTCTATCCTTGTCTAGAAATAGTAATTTTCATGGTTATAAAGATTGAACTGGGCTTGTTTGTTTGGAATTTGGCAATCAGTTGTTAGTTGGAGTCAAATAGTTCTGTAACTTCCCCAGTTACATTGCCCAATACGCTTGCTGTTTTATTTACAAAAGTTTGTGCAGCCTCTCCTGTTTGATTAACAATTGATGAACCTGTTTGAGAAATATTCGCTCCTGCCTGTGAAGCATTATCCGTTATTTCTGCACCTGACGTTGGCGACATTTCACTCGCTTGTTCTGTGACTGTTGCAATATCCCCTTGGCCCATTTGAGTACCTGTGACTTCTATAACTCTATCATCTCGCCAAAGTTTATCTCTAACCCTCGTGTTGTCTGATTATTTGATGTTTCTTGGAAGTCTGTAATCTGCTTTGCATTAATATTGACCACAAACTTGCCGTCCTTTCCTCCTGCAACTTTATAGTCTGTTAGATTTCTAGGTATCATTACCGTCAGTTTTCCATCATTTGTTGGTGCGATTGTTATGATGAGCTTGAATGATTCCTTGTCTGCAACCATACTTAAAACTTCAGCTGCATCATCCGTAATATTGTATTTTACAGGGTAGTTTGCTCCATCCAAAGTAACATCGATAGTTTGAAAAGACAGATCAGTTGTCTCTTGTTGTCGATTCAAAGGCAGACCTTGACTTTGACTGTAGCCCACCTGGACACCAGAGGAATGCACCATTGCTAGGGCTGATATGGCCAGCAGAATAGGTATACTTATCACCTTTGTTATCATGTATACGTTACTGCCATTTACTGAATGATACATATTTTTCTTCCTACCATACATAATCTATATTCCTTAAGTATTTTTAGTTTGCTTATCAACAAAGGATGAAGGGAGTTAACATTTATTCGATTAATTACTAACCTCCTCCACTACTTTTAATAGAAATGGATCTTCATAATTTATAAAATGAGTCTAATCATTCGGCCTATAGAGCAGAATGATGCGGAGAGCTGCGGCAAAATAGGATACGAAGCGCACAAAGCTATTTCTTCGACTCATGGCTATCCTTCTGAGCAGCCTTCTGAAGAATTTGGCATAGAGCTTATCAGAAGACTTCTTGACAATCCAAATTCATGGGGTGTTTTAGCAGCGCGACATGGCAAGACGCTGGGAAGCATATTTCTTCATAAATTTCCGCCCTCACCAGTGGCAGCAATAGGCCCGCTTACAGTTCATCCTTCTGAGGAGGGAGGAGGAGTAGGTAGGGTACTAATGAATGCAGCTATTACCCATGCACACAAACAAAAACACGACCAGATCAGGTTAGTGCAATCTCCAAGTCATCTTCGTTCCTTCGTATTGTATACAAAGTGTGGATTCACCCTTCGTGAGCCCTTATTTTTGATCCAAGGACAGCCCCCTAACGGTAATAGTGCACGCAGCGGAAGTGTGCGCCTGGTTCATGATGACAATGATGTTTTCATGTGCAACGAGCTTTGTAAGTCAATATATGGATTTTCAAGGGAAATGGAATTGCGTCAAGCGAAAGAACAAGGCGTTGCCACTATGATAGAACAAGATGGTGTCATTACAGGCTACACAGCAGGTATAGGTATATTATGTCATGCAGTTGCAAAGTCAAGCGAAGATTTGAAAACACTGATTGCTAGTGCGTCTCAAATTCTAGGACCAGGTTTCTTTGTACCTGCTCGTAACTACGAAGTAATTAGTTGGGTGCTTGAAAATGGCTTTCAAATTGGTTGGCCTGCAAATCTCATGACTATTGGTCCCTATCGAGAACCATTAATGCCTTTTCTTCCATCTTTGGCATACTAGTGACATACAAATTATGTATCAATATTTCCAGAGAGGATATCAAGAGTGTAGAGTGTAGATTCAAAATGTGACATTGATAGAAATAGGCCGGATATGGGAATGAAATTACATTCTTATGTTATAAACTCAGCACGTGTAGATAGGTAATACTCAGGGAACAATTGCGTAGAATCGATTAGAAACAAAATCATATTATTGATGGATGAGAGAGACACTTACAATTCCCCTCCATATTCTATGCCTTTCTGCAGATCCAGATCAACCGCATAAGCTTTTCTAGAACATCGTTTTACCACAATAAAACCTTATTTTTGCACTATTACACAACTGGAATGCTAAATTCATACTCTATTGGTTGAGGTAGATCCGTTTTATCATTATCCATTGTAGTTACTTCAATTACCACTTTATATGTGCCAGGCTGAGAGAAAATTTCTCCTCCTCTTACTATTATAGGACTACTAGGATCTGCTATCCAAGCATTAGTCAATACATCGGAGGTTGCTCCAATTGTATATTTGGGAGGCGAGACCGAATTAGTGTACTCCTTAAACAATAAGTTTAGCGGCCCCTCGTGACTATGGAAAAATTCTGAAAGAATTTTCCCTCCATCCTTAGAGATATCCATTCTGAATGTAACATGATTTACACTTTTCTTAGCTCTTTCATCCATGAAGCCAATCTTCATTTCAGCATCTTGACCTGTCTTAATCAGACTCGGTAGGGTTTTAAAGTCCAAGGAAATTTTCCTGTCACCAATACTGGCTGCAGGAGGTGGCGCTCCATGGTGTTGACCTGATACCGGTAGTAAATACAGCGGCAGGGCAAGAGAACAAAATAAAATGATGCATAATATTGCAACGATCTCGGTAACATTCTTTTCTAAATATCCCATAATCTAAAGCACTGCCAAATAGGAAATGGTTTTTTCTTATTTCAATCTTTGCAAGGCAGGGTAAGACAATTGAATACTTTTATCTAAAATTAAATAAAAATTGTTATCCTTAATATCATTTAGCACTAGAAGTCATAGATACCTACTTAGGTGAGTAGATTTAATTGAGTAAGTTTAGTCTTAGAAGGTATATATTTATCAACATCTGCTTCAATTTTCAAGCCTGGTGTCTCCTTTTTTGCTACAAATCCAATTACTGATGGTTCAAAGTTATGTTTCCGTAGATCTTCCGTAATCAAGTTGGCAACATTTTCTGTTGCTACTATCATATGACAGCCAGTTGAAGCAGAAGTGGCATTTTCTACCATCAGATCTTTTGCTGCAAACCTTGCAATTTCGTCATATTTCATTGGCAGATCATTGATCGTTAGCTGCACACCAGCAAGTCTTGCAAATTTGGCCACTGCAAGTATACCATCAGTCATAATAGGATATACAGCTGCTATATGTGTATGTTTGTCATATTGGGCACCGAAATCAGGGCAATATTTAGAAACCACCTTTCCAAGTGAGAAACGAGGTTCACTTAGATTCTTTAGTACTTCATTTTTTGCTGAGGTAAGAAAATCTAGCGAAATATTGTCCTTCTCAATTCTAGAAGAATATTCTTCATCCATTTGAGACAAAACGTAGAGGCTCATGGCGGACATTGTTCCAAATTTGCTTGAAACAACTATTTGCATCCCTTCTTCAACTTGCTCATATCTGACGGGTTGTTCCTTCAAAGTATTTGCTATTGCGGTAGCACCAAAGAATAGACTACCCGCCCTTACAGAACTATAGTCTTCCATAGCTATATTATAGCGCGATGTAAATGCATCAAGATTTTTTCTAATGGTATCCAGCAGGTTATCTGTTGGAGCATCATATATGGGAAATACTCGAAAACCAGATGTACATCCAAGAAGATTTAGATTTTCCATTGCCATAGTTAACGCAATATCACTATGAATCTCAGATTCTGGGTTAAGTGTAGGATCCGTTATTTGTGTAGTAGAATTATTGGCAGATGTGTAGCCCGCTTTGTTACCCCTACTTAACCTAATATAGTCCAATAAAGCAAATTGCGATTTTCTATTGGATGTCATAGAGATAGTGACTCTTTTTGATACGACCTTAAAATGAAAACTCTTTAGAAATCTTCGGACAATTTCTGACAAAAGCAACGAGTCGCTACCAACTTCTGTATGGATACGGAGCATCAGAAGTGCTCGTTTGATTTCTGCTTCTTTTTCAACAATAGGATTGTCTAAATTTGTATATATCCTCCGTGTGAGTTCGGGATTCTTTCCATCCATATAATAGAAAGAATCAAACCAGGTGGGATCTAACTTTATGGTGCTTCTTTTGATTTCATTTAATGAATCTCGTAGGGTATCATCATCCACTTGATCGGAGCATGTTGGAATCCAAAGCAGAGGATCGAAACCAAGCCGTATGTACTCTTCTATATTCTTCCAAAAACTTTCGCTCAAAAACCAATCTCTCCTCTTTATGGCCGTTCTAGCTTGACTATGTACTCCATAACAAATAGGATTGCCTGGTAGATATACTTATTTACAAAATTATTACTATATTTTTCATGCCATGTAACTTGCATCAAAATTAATCACGTGATCTAGAGATACAAATGCTAAATTGCTTCAGGATACTGGGATTTGTAATAGCAACTTTTTGATCTTGCTAATGCTAGTTTCCCATGCTTTTAGCTTGGAAAGAACCAATCATTCGTTCTATGGTCGGCAGGTAGGTGGAGTATTTGTCTGGCTGTGCTTTGTAGGTGATCAAAATTGCTTTATTATCAATGATTGTCCAAATTTGCATTGCCTTACGTTCAACTTGATTATTATCGGTCGCGGTAAATACTACCCTATATGCAGGTTTGCCGGCCAGAGTACTAGATGTCGATTCTGAAAATTCTAAATTTGGATTACTTTTCTTTAGTTCTGATATCTGGAACTTTGTGACTTCTTCCAACAACACGCTTTTTGAGGCTAATTCCTGGATTTTTAAACCAAGAGCCGCGGGATATATTCGCGTATCGGTTTCAGGGGGGGCCCTGAATGTAATGAAGTTATCTAGGTTTACTGACTTTTCCCAGTTCGAAGGAAACTGAATACTTATTCCTGTTGTAATATCTTCATAAGTTAAAAATTGCTCCTGTGAGAGCACTTGATTGCTCGATGATGCAAAGACTATGATGAATAAGGCGATAATAATTATTCTTGATTGATAATTTCTACAAGTACGAAGTCCTCTGATATTTGGATCATATTTTTCGAACATTTGATAGAGAAGGGCAAAATTGTAATATAAAGATAATACAGAAATAAAACGTATGAATGGCAATACTTTATTGATGAGACGGAATAGTTCTCATTGTGACTAAAGCAAGCAAGTATTCATTCATTCATTCATTCATTCATAGATAACTCTAATTTTAGAATAGAAATGGTCTTTTAATCCATAACGGCCTGTTTATCATTGTTGAGAGATCATTGAATATTGGAAGCATTTAATCAAAAAGTTGTTTGGCCTCATTTATCATGTTCTCAGTAATAGACAAGTAACATCTTTTTAAGGAAGCTACACTTCTTTTGAATCTCTAATGGACTAACAAGAAGTATGACAATAGAAACGGCCACCGGAACAGAATTTCTTCATATAGTTATATCCTTAGGGTTATTGCTCTTCGCTGCAAAAATTTCTGGGGAATTATTTGCTAGATTAAAACTTCCAATAGTTTTGGGGGAATTGGTTGCGGGCATAATTGTAGGGCCTTTTGCTTTAGGTGGGTTACCATTATTCAATGGAGAGCCTCTAGTAGTCTTAGACGAAACTGTCAAACATATCGGTGAGATCTCTGCTATTGTAATTCTATTCATTGCAGGTCTAGAAATTACGCCCAGGGAATTTCTGAAAGGAGGAGCAGCAGCATTCACAGTTGGTTCATTGGGTGTGATTGTGCCCTTCTTTGTAGGTTACTATGCATTTACACTATTTGGTTTAACAGTTTTAGAGTCTGTGCTTGTTGCAACGGCCTTGACTGCGACTAGTATAGCAATATCAGTCCAAGTTTTATCAGAATTAGGCAAGATGCAGACCAAAGAAGCCAGATTAATTCTAGGGGCTGCTATTGTAGACGATATCCTAGCCATAGCTGCGCTTTCTGTAGTTACAACAATGGTTCAGTCAGGAAGTACAACACCTGATATTTATGAAATAACATTTTTGATCCTGAAAATCCTTGGGTTATTTGTTGTCTTACTAGTTGGAGCAGTCATCTTAATTCCACGGATACTGCATGTAGAAAAATTATGGCGTTCAGAAGGAAGTGTTGAAGGTATTACAACTGCAGCTTTTTTCGGAGCAGCTGGGATTGCAGCATTTATAGGACTATCACCAATTGTAGGCGCATTCTCAGTAGGTATGGCTGTAGCCAGTACTAGAGTAATTAAACAGATAGGGGAATATGTATCCAAATTAGAAATAATATTTGCTCCTTTGTTCTTTGCAATCATTGGAGCACAAGTAGACCTGAGAGGAATTAATCTTGACGTGTTATTTCTTGCTGGCTTAATTGTAGCAATTGCTATTATTACTAAATTAATAGGATGCGGCATACCGTCGGTGATATTTTTGAAAGATAAAGCAAAGCAATGAAGGTAGGAATAGGGATGATATCTAGAGGAGAAGTCGGTCTAATTATTGCTGGGGTAGGTGTAACGGCTGGTGCACTGGATAAGGATACATATACCTCTATTATTATCATGGTTGCTGCAACTACAATTATTACTCCTATCTGGCTTAAGACAATATACAAGAAAGAAGAACATATTTCCTAAAGAAGAAACACCTTGCTGTTTTTAAAACTATGCTGGATCAATTGATGTCGTCCCGATGACTCCTTATGGAGAATCTTCACCTTGGTTACGTGTTGGCTGAATTGGTGACACTCACTTATTGCTATCTATTGCTCTGGATTTCCCTTTTCAATAATCGCTGCACGAGTTCGACTGCTGTCTAATACCCTCTGCTCTTCGAGTTCTTTTATTAGCGCCTCTACAATTTTCCTCAGATCATAGTTTTCTGGAATTCTAGAATAGGTTGACATGTATTGTTAATCGCGATTATATTATAAATAGTTCGCAGAAAGAAAAAGTATCACAAACCATAAACTTTATGCATGATGTTAGGACCTAAATGGAGGGCAATTTACGATAGACATGGATTATCATCGCAAGTAAGGGTCCTAAACTATCCTTATAATTGCAATGGTGAAATGTTTGAATGCAATGTAACCTCGGCAACTATTTGCAGCAATTGTGGTAGTGAGCAGACTACTAAAGATTAATGAGTGTATTTATAAGCCCACAATCGGGGACATAAACCTTAAGAACCGCGCGTTTATACTATTCATAGGAAATTATAAGTTCAATTGGGTTTCTTGAAAGCGGTAAAGGATAGGATGAGTACAACGATTGGGAGGTTAAGATAAGATAATGGTATCGTCGGCACAACCAGGAACAAACCCTACGAGGGGGGAACAACAACATGTTGATGAATTGATAAATAAAATGGTACAACTAAAAATCTTGGATGAGAATGATAATTTTAATGATGGGATACAATTCACTCAAGAGTTTAATCTTCGTTTGGGTAAGATAGATAAAAGGGTCGACGGCGATCCAGAATCACATACTGATTCATCTGATATTTCTGAAAAACTAAAATCAGTATTGACGAACTATTTAGAAGACAAAACTAAAACCAAAATTGCCGAGGATGAATTATATGATATGGGTGTAATGGTTTATTCATTAATAATGAGAAATGCCGGCAAGGATCCTGTTAACCCTAACGAGGGCGAACTAGAATAGATTAAGTTTGCTCCGATAAATGATATACGCCTTCTATATGCTATAGGCGCTATTCCTTTACTAAATTTAAGTCTGAAATAAATTGCTAAAAAAACCTTACTCTTTTTTGCATTCCAAAGATCTAAAACCAGCCCTTATGACACATTCCAGTGGGTCAATATATTAAAGGAAACCGACATGTAAAAATTGAATCCCCAAATCCATGGTCATTAGGATGTACTTTCCGTATTCGTTTATCTACAGTAATGCTATAGATAATAGGGCATTTAAAACTGTATGATTAGCAACGCTGCTATCTCAAGGGTTTTACGCCAAATTGCATATCTGATAGAGTTAGAAGCGCAGGACAATAACAAGGAAGCAGATAAAAATAAATCAAACACAGTTTTTAAAATAAGAGCGTATAGACGAACAGCTGACATCATTGAGAATTTATCTTCAAATGTTGAAGAAGTATACAACAAGCAGAAACTAAAGGGGTTAATCGCAATACCTTCAATAGGCAAAGCCATTGCTTTAAAAATAGAAGAGTATATTACGACAGGAAAAATTGAGTATGCTGAAGAGCTAAAGAAAAGAACAACCATAAACGTTGAAGAATTTTATCATCTTGAAGGTGTAGGAATAGGGCCAAAAACTGTAAAGGCCCTTCATGATAGCTTAGGCCTTAACAATTTAACTGATGTAGAAAGAGCAGCAATGGAAGGAAAGATTCGTAGTGTTCCAGGCTTTTCATATAAGAAAGAGGAATCCATTTTAAAGAAAATTCAATCTCTTAAGAAGGATAGTGGCAGATATCTGTTAGGCGATGTCTATCCTCTTGTAAAGCAAATAGAGGTTCGTCTTTCAAATATCAAGGGAGTAAAGAATGCAATTGCTGTAGGTTCATTTAGAAGAATGAAAGAAACACTAGGAGATATTGACTATTTAGTTGTTTCCGACACTCCAGAAATTATAATGGACTATTTTGCTACGATGCCCGAAGTTGACCAAGTAGTTGGTAAGGGACCAAGTAAAACATTTGTTAAGCTAAATAATGGAATGGACGCAGATTTGTTAGTAGTCCCAGAAGAAAGCTTTGGTTCTGCACTACAATACTTTACAGGGAGCAAAGAGCATGATGTAGCATTAAGGAAAATAGCAATTTCAAAGGGCCTACGTCTTAATGAATGGGGTGTATATGATGACAATAACAATAGACTGATTGCAAGTTCAAAGGAAGAAGAAGTATATGATATACTGGGCTTAAAGTGGATTCCCCCCGAGATGAGGGAAAACAAAGGGGAAACCGATCTTGCAAAAAAAGAAAGGACAAAAGATGGTCAAATTAAACTGCCAGATCTTGTAGATTACAATAGTTTGAAAGGTGATCTGCAGGTACACAGTAGCGATACTGACGGAATGATGTCTATAAAGGATATCGCACTCGCAGCAAAAGAGAAATTTGGACTCGAATATATAGTGATAACAGATCATACAAAGAATTTAGCACTTGCACATGGTCTCGATGAAGACCGTTTATTGGATCAAGCAAACAAAATCTCAGAATTAAATGATAAGCTGAAAAATGATTTTGAATATAATGAAAAAGAGCGAAATAGTGGTACTGGCAGTTGCATCGGTAACATCAGTAATACCTTTCGAATCCTATCTGGAGCTGAAGTGAATATAATGAAGGATGGCTCACTTGATATTCCCAGCAATATTTTAGACAAGCTGGATGTCGTAGGAGCCGCAATTCATTCAAATTTCAGTCAACCAGTTGAAGTTCAAACTAACAGATTGATAAAAGCGTCGCAGAACCCAAGCGTAGATATTATATTTCATCCCACTGGTAGAATCATTAACAAGAGAGATGGATATCCAGTCAATATGGAGAGATTAATTAATGTGGCAAAAGATAACGGTACTATTTTAGAAGTGGATGCTCATTATAACCGTCTTGACTTAAAAGATGATCATATTCGAATGGCAGTTCAAAGTGGTGTTAAACTTGCCATTGATTCAGATGCTCATCATTACATCCATTTTGCATTTTTGACATTTGGCATAGGACAAGCTAGGAGAGGTTGGGCCAAGCAGTCAGATGTAGTCAATACCTTGTCTGCCGACGAAATGATGAATAGCCTGAAATAAAATTATAAGAGAATAATTTGATGCACCGAGGTCTGCCGCATATCTTACAGTCAATGGAGTTCATACTCAAAATACGGATTCATAGTTATTGTGAACGCCGTATTTGCAGTACATCTAGCAATTACAATTATTGAATATGGGCTCAAATGGAGGTAGTTTTCACTAGCATTGCAGGGTTTTTAGGCGATCACTTTGCTCCTAGACACGATAGGAAAGATTCAAGGCTTTCAATTGTGCCCATGGCACAGCTTGTAGTCGGAATAGCAGGTAAGGTTGGCGTGGTAATCGGTGGCTGTGCAGTATCGCCCAGATCGTCTTGTTGAAGCTGTTGGTTAGTCTTTCCGTTAGCGGCATCATCTGGGGCGTCATATTTAGATAAGGCATATGCTTGATGCTGTACCATGTTCATCATAGTAGCTACGAATAGAGAAGCTACTATTGCTATGATTCCTACGACCGTTGTGATTTTAGCATTATTGTTTGTTGCCATAAGTTAGAAAACGCATAATCCAACATCCATATATCTGAATTCAGAAGATTAATGCCATAATTTAATGTCCTAAATTAGAGAGTAATACCTTTTATACTTGATTGTGCCTAATGATTATAAATAACGAGCATGCTATCTCCTTGACTATTAAAAACTGTGAATCTGCAGATCTGACGACTTATATACTTCTACACAATTACCAAAGTCGAATGAAATTTGACTAAAACAAAATCTATATTCATAGTGGTAGGAATATCGACTGTATTATTACTTGCAGGAGGAACATTTTTTACAACCATGTCCCTTAAAACAGCAAATGCTCAAGCATCAACATTAGGTGAACCAATCCTAGTGGAAAAAGGAAAAATTACAAGTCAGAGCCAACTCGGCCCTAACAGAACTCAATTTACCTTTTCTGCCAACGGAACATTGAATGGTAGTATAGAGGTGACAAATACAGGATCCTATGTTAGCACTTCAATAGGATATAACTTCGCAATTAATGAAGGACAAGGAGTAATATCAACTAAAGACGGAAACGAAACGGCCAGTTATAGCCTCATAGGAACGGATAACGTTACACAAGATGGAAAAGTAACGTTCCGAGGATCAGTCGCATACAGCACTAATTCCACAGCAAACTTATCAGTTCTGAACAATATGGTGGGCTTTTTTAAGGGCGAGGGCGATATTAGAACCGGTAATTTCACTAGCACAGAATGGGAATTGAAATAGACGCTATAGTGCATAACCTGTTT
>DASTCR010000021.1:0-3315 GCA_035710925.1 Nitrososphaeraceae archaeon
TGTATCTCTACTAAATAATGCCACCGCAACCCCGTCATTCACTGCACCGTCAGTACCAAACTCTACTACACTTACATTTCAACCTACGGCCATGATTGACTGAAATGTATCAGAAATCTATAAAATGTTTTTTTGTTTCTACGTACTACTGTATTGCCAAACATGCATAATGTAAAATATGTTAAGCGGAACGATGTTAGACTTAAGGCTGGTAAGACCGACGAATTTAACAAAATACTCTTGCAGTTCCTTGGAAACCTAGAAGGAAAAGTGAAAGGTCTAAAGGGATCTGTGGTTATGAATCGTACAAGTAATGAAAGTGAGATGATAGTACTAACTCTATGGGAGACAGAACATGACATGGAAGTGTTTTATCATCCATCCAATAGAGCATTTAGCGAGTTTGTCGACAGAGCATCGCCACTATTTGAGAGCAAACCCGAAAGGACTGACTATTCCGTATCATCATTTAGAATATGATATCAGCAGGCTAACCCCCAACGAATGGTTATTACTAGGGGGAGCTACAGGATATCATCGAACGTAAACATTTGATCAATACTCTTTGTTGACTGGTCGCTTGATGATATTATATATTTATTTCATCCCTCATTGAAATATGGCTCATCCGTAGTAGAAAAAACGAAATCAACTGCCATAATAGCAGCAATCACCGCATCGCTGACTTTCCTTTATAGAGACATTCCACTTCATCACCAACGAGTGAATGGTCACATTCTACACATTTTATTTGGCATTAACTGACGTGAAACTTAACGACGTACGAGTTTTAATCTTTATAAGGAAATTTGTACAGTATTTTTGGGGCCCAATCGTATAGGCGAATGTCCATCCATACATCCCGCAGGTGAGGTCCTAGACTCAACTTGGACCCCATAAACCTCGGTTTCTACCCAAACTCTTGTTGAGTCTCCTGCGGTTGCAAACCCAGAAAAAATTCAATTGTTGATTGAATACTTTTAAGCTTAATCGTTTCTTAATGATTGATCATGCAAATAGACCCAAATCAATTTAAAGAAAGTCAACGTCAGAGTTGGGATAGTGTTTCTCAAGGGTGGCATAAATGGTGGAAGACTATTGAGAATGGTGCCCAGAATGTTAGCAAAAGATTAGTCGAACTTGCACATATTAAACCAGGGGACAATATTCTTGATATAGCAACAGGAATAGGAGAACCTGCAATCACTGGAGCAAGACAGGTTGGGAGTAAAGGTCATGTTATGGCTACGGATTTATCACCACAGATGTTATCCATTGCAAAGCAAAGGGCTGCTTCCCTAGGGCTAGAAAATATAATAGAATTTAAGGAAGGAGATGCAGAAGCGATCGATTTACCTCCTTCATCATTTGACGCAGTTCTTTGTCGTTGGGGATTAATGTTTTTACCAAACCTCTCTGGTGCTTTATCTAACATTCATAAGACACTAATACCTGATGGATATTTGGCAGCAGCTGTTTGGGCTATTCCTGACAAGGTTCCTTTTCTTGGGTTAGCCATTAATACAGTAAGAAGCGAGACTCGTGCTCCACCTCCACCTCCTGGAACTCCCGGTCCATTTAGTCTTGCTGATGAGAATCAGTTGAGAAACTCCTTGATTGAAATAGGATTCAAGGATGTACATACAGAACATCTAAATACAGTATTTGAGTTTGATTCAGCGCAAGACTATACTCAATTTCAAAAAGAATTAACTGCTCCTATCATTACAATGTTAGCTAATGAGACCAAATCAAGACAGGATGAAATATGGAACAAAGTGACTGATGGAATAAAGAGATATTCTGATGATAGTGGACACATTAAGTTAAGCAATGAATGTATATGCATAGTTGGTAGGAAATAGGCTACTCAGAGCAGCTCGATTCCCCATCAGTTTTGTCATAATATATCTCAGAACGTATTTCAAAACCGTTGTAAATCAGTGGCATTATTCGGTACGCAAATAGCACTATAATGGTGTTTGGTACCAGACAACCCATGAACGAGCTAAAGTTAGTAGTTCTAGGACTTGTTGTGCTGGTTTTTTCCGTGGTTCTGCTGCGGATCTTTGAAGCACCAGAGATTATAGAGGATAAAGAGGTAGAGATAGCAAGTGCTTTAGGAATTGGATTATTAATACTAGTTTTAGATAAAAGGTCCGAACGTGACCTCCATGAAAAGATTCATCAGCAGCATGATATTATCAACAAAATGAATAAGTTGATTCATGAACAGCACGAATTTATTATGGATCTAGGTAATGAGCGAAAAGAGAAGAAAGGAACTTAATAGCTATATAGCAAAGGTTGTTGGTGCTATCAAAAAGAAATTGGAAGACGAGCTTGATGCACAACAGTCAGATGTGATGGCAAAGGCACTTCTTGCATTGGCTGATGGGATTGCATTTCATTTCATATATTAATAAATCCCTCTGAGAATCTAAAGGATAGGAAATTTTGGTTAGCCATAGGAAATATGATGTTAAGTGTACTGAAATAGTGAGTAACACCTTTCATGGCTAAAGATTTGATTGAAAAGGTTCAAATTTGTTCATACCACATAAGACCTTTCAAAATAATAAATAATTAATGAACCATAAACGTTTAACTGAAGGATCCAAACGTATTTCTTTCCTTCCTGTAGTATGAGAATTGATTACATAGATGTGTGGTGATTACATGACAAAGTACCAATACTCCCATTTGTCTTTCTCTGCATGTAAATAATAGCGATTCCGAAAGTGACAATTAATATAATTGCAATAATTCCAATTATCGAACGTGTAGATGTTTCAGATAGTTTGTTAATAATGTCCTCTGACATTTGAAGCAGAAGTACTAGGTTAACACCTACAGCAATGCCTATAACAAAGCTTAGGCCTTGTTGCTGGGCAAGTTTTTTTAGATAGTTAAAAAGGCGCCCACAACGGTAGAAAATATCTGTTACTTTGGATATAAATGAAGATGAGTAAAATCGAATCCTTATTGTTTCATATATTCTGCCCTTATAGGTAGACATACATACCATATATAGTGAACTGATCTTCCTATAAATTTTTTAAGCAAATATCTCACTAAATTCCCGTAGAATAGAGAATACAGACAATCCTAGACTCTATTGATAATCATTATCGTCATTCTCATTTCCGGATAGTATTAAAGTTTAATTCAACTATTGTTCTTGTACTCCAACAATATTTGCTTGTATCGATTAACATCAAAGTAAGTAGGAGTGAGTTGTTTAGATTCTTGCGGTAGCTGGTTTGCCAAAATAGGCTTTGACATCTGACCTGTAGAGATACCAGATTACTACAA
>DASTCR010000022.1:0-6117 GCA_035710925.1 Nitrososphaeraceae archaeon
GAGACTTCTAAGAAGATAGTTAAAAATACCGTTAATGCTACAGAAAAACTAGAAAAGGAAAGTGATATTTAGATATGGGAAAAATTATAGGAATTGATCTTGGGACGAGTAACTCAGCCGCAGCGGCAATGATTGGTGGTAAACCTTCTATCATACAGGCAGCCGAGGGAACCTCGGTCGGCGGCAAAGCTTTCCCCTCAGTTGTCGCCTTTACCAAAGACGGCCAGCTTATAGTGGGTGAACCAGCAAGGCGTCAGATGATTTCAAATCCGGAGGGCACTGTTCTAGCCGCAAAGCGCAAGATGGGAACAGACTTTAAGTTTAATGTGTTTGGCAAGGAGTATACCCCGCAGCAGATATCTTCATTTATTCTTCAAAAGATTAAGAGAGACGCAGAGGCATTCCTTGGCGAAACAGTCGACAGGGCAGTAGTCACCGTGCCTGCATATTTTAATGATAATCAAAGACAGGCCACAAAAGACGCCGGAGAAATCGCCGGGTTACAGGTAGTGAGGATTATTAACGAACCAACAGCTGCGTCTCTAGCCTACGGTTTGGACAAGGCCCAGAAAGACCTCAAAATTATGGTATTTGATTTTGGGGGTGGGACCCTCGACGTGACAATCATGGAAATGGGCGGCGGAGTATTTCAGGTCAAAAGTACATCTGGCGACACTCAACTTGGTGGAACTGATATGGACAACGCACTTGTAAGCTATGTAGTAGATGAATTCAAAAAACAGTCTGGCATAGATATCAACAATGACAAGGCTGCCATGATGAGGGTAAGAGAGGCAGCCGAGAAAGCAAAAATTGAGCTTTCGAACGTCGTCACGACAGAGATCAATCTACCATTTCTCGCTTACGATGCTGCATCAGGGCCGAAGAACCTTGTTCTGAGTCTATCAAGGGCGAAACTAGAGGAGCTTGTCAGACCTATAATTGAGCGATGCAAGACCTCAATCATGCAGGCTTTGCAAGATGGGAAACTGTCGCCTGCTGATATTGACAAGATTATACTTATTGGTGGACCGACGAGAATGCCGATGGTTAGGCAATTTGTTGGAACTGTGATGGGTAAGGAAGCAGAACGCGGTATCGATCCTATGGAGGCCGTTGCCATGGGGGCAGCTATACAGGGAGCCATTATAGCAGGGGATGTATCCACAGATATACTCTTAGTGGACGTCACTCCGTTGACGCTAGGAGTAGAAGTGCTCGGTGGACTAAAAGAAGCGTTGATCGAGCGTAACACAACAATACCTACAAAAAAGAGCAAGGTTTTCACGACTGCCGCGGATTACCAGACAGCGGTTACGATCCATGTGGTGCAAGGCGAGAGACCCATGGCTGCTGACTGCGTTTCACTCGGAATGTTTAACCTCTCAGGGATCCCACCAGCACCGAGGGGGGTTCCACAAATCGAAGTTACTTTTGATATTGACGCAAATGGCATTTTGAATGTAACCGCCAAAGACCTGGCGACGTCTAAGGAAGCAAAGATAACGATAACGGCAAACGCAAAGCTATCAAAGGATGAAATTGAAAAGCTGAAGAAAGAATCCGAACAGTTTGCAGAGGCTGATAAAAAGAAGAAGGAAGAGGCAGAGATAAAGAATGAAGCGGATAACTTGGTCTATTCAGCTGAAAAGCTGGTAAAGGATGACTTAAAGGATAAGATAAAGCCCGAACAAGCTGAGCGTGTCAACAAAGCTGCCCAGGAGCTTAAAGATGCCATATCCTCCAACAATTCCGATAGCATCAAGTCGAAAACGCAAGAACTTAAGACCATTCTCGGAGAAGTAAGTACGGAGGTTTACAAGGCAGCTGGAGCAGCACCTTCAGCGGCTACGGCGGGTGCAACCGGCCCAACAGCAGAGGCGGGAACTGCAGGAGGCAGCGGGGCGTCGGGAACAACTCCTCCTTCTTAGTCTTTTACAACAACAAAACTAAAATGGTTGACATCACGGGCATTCAGGTATGAGCAAAAGGGACTATTACGAGGTTCTGGGTGTCCCAAGAGCTGCAAGTAAGGACGATATTAAGACTGCGTATAGGAAGCTCGCGCTACAGTATCATCCAGATAGGAACAAATCTTCCGGAGCCGAAGAAAGGTTTAAGGAAATTTCTGAAGCATACGCAGTATTATCCGACGATACCAAGAGGAAAAGGTATGATACCTACGGGCATGTAGGTACAGAAGATGCGTTCAGAGGTTCTGAAGCGAACTTCGATGAAATTTTCAAGGACATCGGGTTCGGGGGATTTAGGGATATTTTTGAGCAGGTATTTAGTGGTCGCGGAGGGTTTGGCGGCATGGGAGGAGGTAGCGATCCCTTCGGTTTTGGATTTAATTTTGGAGGCACTGCTAGAAGAAAAGGTCGGGATGTTCTCTATGATGTTGAACTCACATTGGAAGAGGTATTGAAGGGAAGGAAAGACGAAATTGAGCTTCCCAAGCTTGAGAAATGTGGCACCTGTAATGGCAGTGGTGCATCTCCAGGAACTAAGCCAAGAAAATGTAGTGTTTGTAATGGTCAAGGCCAAACGAGACGTGTGTATAATCAAAATAGGTTTTCGACATTCGTTTCACTGGAACCATGTCAAACTTGCCGAGGTCAAGGCGAAATCATTGACAAACCCTGCAGTGTTTGCAGTGGATCAGGTAAAGTCAGAAAGAATAAGAAACTAAAACTAGAAATTCCATCAGGAGTCGAGGATGGGATGACGCTTCAACTCAGGGGTGAAGGGGAACCATCTGAAAGTGGTATTGCCGGTGATTTATTGATACGCGTTCGCGTCAAACCTCATCCGCAATTTGAGAGATTAGAAGATGGACACTTACTGCACAACCTCGATCTTCAATTCACTGATCTCGCTTTAGGGACAGAACTCCGAGTGCCGACCCTTGAAGGGAATGAAAAAGTCAAGATTCCGGCTGGTACGCAGCCGAATACAATACTGAGGATTAAAGGAAAAGGTTTGCCACGCTATGGTAGTTATAGTAAAGGTGATCAGTTGGTTAGGGTTAACGTAAAAGTACCAACTGCATTGAACGAAGCCCAAAAGTCCATACTCAGAGATCTCGACAAGCAATTAAAGTACGAAGCAGAAAACATAAGGCAACACTTTTAGTACAACGCGGATCTGGACCACCCTGTAGTCACCATGGCTTCTGGACTCATTTTAACGGCGCAATCAAACAAACGGAAGATTGCAGGAGGTCTTAAGAAATGCTGAAAATTACGTGCTTATTGCTGTCGGTTGATTGTCGCGAGCTCTCCGTTCGTTGCACTCAAGGATATTCACGCCTAACGTATTAGAATAATTAATCATACATACACAGGCTATTTGGTGTCTATCTTCTTTACGAGTCCCGTTGCCCTTTCTATTTCATAAACACTATTGTAGCTAATGCCATCTTCAAGGTTATTTTGTACTGCTTCAAATACATCATTAATTCGGTTCCCCATGGATGGAGACTTTCTATTAAGATGATTTTTTATCTCCTCTTTGTTGACAGGAAAAGTTAACCCTTCAAGCAAATTAGCCAACTTCGCGGCAACCTTTCTTTCGGTCGCCTCGTTCGTCGGAGCCTCGCCGGAGATATCACCCACTCTTTCTACGGCGCTCGCATTCCCGCTTCTGTTCGGGTCAGTATAGTTAGGGTCTGACGAAACGTAAGACATTGGACTCTTTACCTATTATAAAATGGATATTATACTTCATAATGCTTTCGCACTCCGGTTGGAACTTTCAACAGCTGAGTATCAAACATTGCTTGTGGTTAAGACTTTCTTGGTTACAGACTCAATTAAGACCACATCGCCGTCTTTCCATCTATTAACAAATAATAGTAGGTACAATCACTTTAACAAAGGTGCAGATGTGGCAGAGTGGTCTTTCCATAGTAATTTGTGGAAACATAATAATGCGTCGGCCTTGAGTCTGACAACTGAAAGCAAGCCGATTCGCCCTCGGGCGATCAGGAGTTCGAATCTCCTCATCTGCGCCTTCCAGTCTTATGCTGCGGTCCTTGCAGGAGTCTTTTCTTGTCTATGCTTGACCTTTTGACTATGTTCTGATCTTATTCTTCTGTCAAATCGGGAGATCAGTTCCTTGCAAGCACTAATGGGATCAAAGGCTACTGCCTTTGCCTCGATTACGCCAGAGCGTGTTATCATCCTAGCTCGTAGTGAGTATTTTCGGGTTTTATGTTTGTCAGCATATATAATTACTTGGTTTATGTTTTCAAGCTTTCCTTGGATTTTGTTCAAGAACCTTTTCATTTCCTCCTCAATTTCGCGTTGGGCCTCGTTATCCTCAAGATGAGCCATGTGGATGCTTGGCCCGGTGTCCTTAGGAAGTATGACTTCCAATAAATCTTTAGGTGTAACTATGCCAATCGGTCTCTTATCTCCCACAATAATGATTTCCTCATTTCGTCTAAAGTGTTCACTTACCTGATTTAGCTTAGTTCCTCTTTCCACAGAGACAGATCTTCTTGCGATATCTTTGATCTTCACATCCCGGATGGTTGCCATCGTGCCTACTCCTGGAGATTTGGTAGCTCTCTCTCTTGGAGTGGCAAGAATTTTGATAATATCTATCGCGTTAATTACACCTGTGAGAATACCATTTGAATTAATTACGGGCAGTCGAGAAATATTGTACCTGCGTATTTTGCTCATAGCGTTACTTATTGTATTATCTTCTTCAATGACAATGGCCCCAGACATGACCTCGTCTATTATGGCATGCCCAAAATCTGCAGTTAAGGCGACATCTGTCTCACTGACAATGCCAACTATCTTTTTACTTTGAATAACCGGGAGTGCTCGCTTCCCTGTAGCCACGATAAGTTGAGCGCACCTTTCAATGTTGTCCGTAGGACTAAGAATGGGGGTAGTGGAAACGAAAGTCCTGAGTTTAGCCGATGGCACAGCGTTCACCATAAGAAAATCCTTCGCAAATATCATGCCGCCGTAATTTTCTTTTTCATCAACTATAGGAACTTGATTTATGTTGTTTTCGTACATGACATTTAGGGCCTTGGCTACTGTATCCTCAAGATTCAATGAGATAATTTTGCTGATCATGATTTCCGAAACTTTCATTATAGAAGGACAAGGTCTGGGGCTGCACTAAAAAACCTTCGCATCGAAACAAGATAATCTAACAGCGTGTCTTTGTTGCTTCGACTCGTTTTTAACTTAGAACTAATTAGTTTTAGAAAATTTACTCTAATCTGAAAAATGCACTGATAGACTATTTATAAGAGGTATATCTTTTCTTTGTCATTGTTCGATTGGGTGTTGCTTTTAAAGCAAAATCATAGACCTCTATTTGGTACACTTTTAGCGTTCTTGTTTATAATCAGCACTTTTGTTTCCTTCCTCCCACAGGATGGGACTGCTTCAACACTGTTTGAAGGTGGGGAAGAAGGAGAAAGCACATCTGGTGGTAATACAGAAGGATCCACTCCGACCATTCCGGAAATTTGTGACAACCTAGTCGACGATGATGGCGATGGGTTGATCGATAACCAAGATGTTATCGACTGCCCAGCGACTCCGGGCCAAGTACTTCCACCAACACCTACTCCAACACCTGAAGTAGAAGACGAGGAAGCTCCTGAAGAAGAGGAAGAAGAAGCAACACCAACACCTACTCCAACACCTGAAGTAGAAGACGAGGAAGCTCCTGAAGAAGAGGAAGAAGAAGCAGCCCTAAGCCCCGACGCGGCTCTGACTCCTACTCCTGAGATATGTGATAACACCTTCGACGACGATGGCGACGGATTGACTGATTCTGATGACACTGAAGACTGTCCTATAGCTGAAGCTCCTGAAGAAGAGGAAGAAGAAGCAACACCAACACCTACTCCAGCACCTGAAGTAGAAGACGAGGAAGCTCCTGAAGAAGAGGAAGAAGAAGCAACACCAACACCTATTCCAACGCTTACTCCAACACCAACCTCGCCCTTTGTTGCCCCCTTTTTCGCTCCACAGGTAACTCCTCAGGTAACCCCAGCGCCCGAAGCAGAAGAAGCGGAAGAAGAAGCAACACCATCTCCAACACCATCTCCAACACCATCTCCAACACCATCTCCAACAC
>DASTCR010000023.1:0-2255 GCA_035710925.1 Nitrososphaeraceae archaeon
TGGTCAAAACCAACAACAGCAACAACTAAATCCTCCTCAAGGTATGTATCAAGTAATCAAGACAAAAAATAGCGAACAATTTGTTTTGCCTTATACTGCTTCAAATCATGATAGAAGGGATCCTATGATTTATACTTACGATAATCCCAAAGGTCAAAATTGGATCCTAACTGTTGAGAATAACTTATCTTATGCAGTTAGACAAGATGCAAAGACCATCATTAAATTACAGGAGCCAGCTCCCAGTGAAAAGTTTATAGAAATAGCAATGTTTGGCGATCTATCAAAGAAATTTTGGGTTGCAGTTAATACCAATGAATCAGGATATATGAAACTTTATGATGAAAGTGGTAACAACGGCTGGTCGAGAGATCAGCCCCTAGTTATTGCTCATGGAAACAATCAGGGCCTAACTATTACAAACGGGAAAAGGATCGTAGTCGATAAGCTGTCTCTTGATGGTTTCGCATTAGATTCAATTGCGGTACATGGCAAGGATAATTCTGATTCTCCACTTAATGTCTATGAAGGAAATCTATCATTTGATGTTATTTATGGCAATCCTGCTGAGTCTCCTCTTTACTATTTGCCAGTAGGCATGTTAATTGGTGTAGGTGGGCTCGTCATAGGATTAGTTATACTTAAGAAAAGAAAGCCTCTTTTAGAGGAGGATGAGCAGAAGGGGAGTTAGAATTTAGAACCAATATTATGATATATTATGATAAAATTTACACATTTCCTTTAATTCACATAGCTTACAATTCGGTGTAACCGGCAAACAAATATTCTGACCATACATAACAAAAGTATTATTCAATTTGATCCAGTATTTTCTGTCGACAATATTACTAAGTTCAATTTCCGTTTTCTCTGGGGTTTTAGTGTTCACAAGTCCTATTCTATTTGAGATCCTATGAACATGAATATCTACAGGTATTGCTGGTTTATTGAAGCCATAAACTAAGACGCAGTTTGCTGTCTTTCTTCCAACTCCTGGTAATTCTAGAAGTTCTTCAATACGATTTGGAACTTTTCCATTAAACTTCTTTACTATTAATTGTGAAACCTCTACTACTCTCTTTGCTTTGACATTGTAAAAACCAATACTATGAATTATTTGTTTAACTTCTTCTATATTTCCTTCAGCCAATTCTTTAGCATTTCTGAATCGTTTGAATAATATTTTGACAACTTTTGTAGTATTTTCATCTCTTGTGCGGCTGGAAAGAATAGTCCCTATAAGTATCTTGAAGGGATCGCCAGATTCTTCTGCCTGAAGTTGCTTCAGTGCAGTGAATCTATTAGGCTTTTTATCTTGAAGAACTTTTTCCATTTTTTTGATTATAATACCCATAGAATCCATAGTGTAAGCATGTCATCTAGAAAATATTACTTTAAAGTTACTTAAGCATACCGAATCTGTGATTTAATCAAAAAAGGATAGCGATAAAGTGAGTAGATTATGGTTCTATGGTTATCTATTGAAAAGAGCAAGGAATGTAAGCCTGGTACTATTTTTTGGATCCGGTAAATAAGATCATTAATCCTATGTGGTGGTCGCTGCGCAGCTACAGGTCATTAGCTCTGCTTGTATTAATATGAAATTGGTATAGTTATTGTTTGAATTATACTATTATAAGATTGTCAAGAAAACTAAGAGATATGAACTGAATCAACTATTTTTTGTATTGTTGGCAAATACATTGAATACTTTGACGCCTCAGAATGAAATGACAAAGAAAATATTTTATTATTCTTAAGAAGGTAAAGCTCCATTATTTTAATTTTTCCAGCTGTAGCATCATTATATGTGTATACTATTTTATTAGACAGTGAATAATCATTGGGACTAGTATTGTTATCAGTTTTATTTAATAATAATAATGAGGATGTAGGTGACTCAGTTAGCTGGAATCCTTGATATAGTTTCTTATAGTCACTAATCTGATGATTAACATATTTAGTTAGTAATGAGTTAGAGGATGGGGATGTTATAGCAAAGCCTTGTTCAGGCCGTAATTCATCTACTTTAACTATGAAATATTCTCTAAATTTATCAGCTGTACCTTCGGAGGGAGATAGAAAATTAACAACTGTATTGCGTCCGCCTCGCTCAATACCTTGAGTAAATTCTATTTTTTGCCAGTTTGAAGGATACTGCACATCAAAATTATACTGTGCATTTTTGTATAATGAATTGGTATTGTGATTGTTTGAAGATGCTGAACCTACTTCAGTCTGTGCGTATACATAGC
>DASTCR010000024.1:0-11649 GCA_035710925.1 Nitrososphaeraceae archaeon
TAACCTTTTGAGAGCAGTTTCTCATATTCTTTTACCGCTCCGAATATTGCATTAGCGTCCGGATCCTCGGGGTCTTCAATCGCTAATCTTAGTCCTGCGTCAGCACAGCGATCTCTTCCCATAATGGGCGTCTTTACTCCACCTTTAGAACCAATGTCATCATCTCGATCTATACATAATACGAGAATTCTATTGTGACCACCTCTTGGGTCTGCTGGACTCACGTAGTGAGTCATTTCTTTTTCAAGATCGTTTAAGTCTGACGGCCTGAATGTCATCTATCTTATAAATGTTATTTCTAACACACATACTAATTAATTTATCAATCCCTTTTAATATTGTCTTGCTCCCAAAGTCTCATTTTTTCCAGCTTTTGTTTTCTTCTCTCCTCTTGTAACATTGTATAGACTGTCTTATGAGTACTGCCCTTTAGAATCATTGTTACCGCGTCATTCGCAAGCCTAACTTCTTCATACTTTCCGATAAGAGCAACACTGTGTCCGGAGACTGAAACATATGCGCCGCTCAATTCCTCTATAGTTTTTCGAGCTTTTCCGCCCTGACCTATTATCCGACCTTTAATTCTGTCCATTGCATTTGCCGATTTTCCAGTGTACTCCTTCAAGTCAATGATTTGAAGCATCAGTTCCTCATCATCAAGCAATCGATACGCCCGCTGGGGAGAAAATCCCCTCGAAATAGCCGAAATTATTTCTATCGCCTTAAACGGCTGCATTTCAGGCATTTCTGCCGACGTTGATGAAACTACAGCATCGCCATTTTGACTGTCTATTTCTATCTGAACGTTACATTTGTCTTCAATCTCATGTTTGACTTGGCCATTTTTTCCGATAAGCACTCCTATTCGGTCATCAGGAATTTTAATCAGATGTTGGAAGCTCAATGTGTCCTCTACGTATGCTTTGTTTTTTACCAAATTTAAATAAATTTCTCTTTGAACCTACGACCGCAAATATTTGCACCAATAAGTGGCTTTTCTTGGCCTGACGCCCTCTTATCTTGCCCCAACAAACTGTAAGTATTGCGTTTTGTGAAGTCGGCAGCATAGGCAATAGTTTGATAGATCCTGCTCTAAAGCCTAAATTTATAAATCATCAAAAAAGGAACTCCGGAAATATGCTTGACACTGATTTTGTTCGCTAAACGGAGGTTAATAGCTTGGGTAACAATTCTGGTCCCCACCAGGTTGGCTATTGAGCACGATTTCAACAATTCAGGGGCCCGTACTTCTTCAATCACTTGCTCTTGAAAATACTCCTTTGAAAGATATATTACCACATTACCATCATTCAAAGTCGTGCCAACTAATTCAAGATCACAAATGCTGATCATGATGGACCCCTGATACCTGGTAATCCTCATAGCATACATTTTCTCTGTTCCTTCACTGATTATCCATCACACAAATGCAGATCAGCTCACATGTCTTGCCTTTTCAAAATGCTCTCTGAGGAACTTGTCTTAAAGTGATATCTCCCCTGCATATACCTTGAGCAAATAATCACCTGTACTCTATGACGCAATAAACAATTCATCATAACTAGATGCGTAATCTACTTGTCTCCGACCCGTCTTTCGAGGTTCCGCCCCATCTTTCGAATATGCTGTGCTCAATTCCAAGTTGATCTAAAACCTTTCCTATAAGGTGGTCTGCAAGGTCCTCTATCGTCTTTGGTTTATGGTAAAAACCCGGCATGGCAGGCAAAATCACCACACCGCACTTACATAGCGTTAGCATATTCTGAAGATGAATTGCTGACAAAGGTGTCTCTCTAGGAACAAGTATGAGCTTCCTACATTCTTTAATGCAAACGCCCGCAGCCCTAGAGATTAGATTATCATCATATCCATTGGCTATGCTGGATAGGGTTTTCATGCTACATGGCACAATTGCCATACCCTCCGTTCGAAAAGAACCGCTAGATATAGGAGCAGCCATGTTGGAATTGTCATAGATCCTTGAACTCAGGGATTTCACATAGTTAATTGTCTTAGATGTCTCAATTCGAATATTCCTTTCTCCCCAGTCACTAATTACTAAATGAGTTTCTACATTCAATTTCTGCAAAGTTTCGAGCAACCGTATCCCGTAGATTACTCCTGAGCTACCAGTTATAGCCACAATAATTGTCATGTATATGCATAGTGTATAAAACCTGACGGTATTAAATTTGCTATAAGGTTTGGGCTATGGTTTATTTACAGGCGAGAACTTTTTTCGCTTTATGCTTGCAGTGTTTGGGACCATAGCGCTCGATACCACCCGTACTCCCTTCGCAACACAATCGAAAATTTTGGGCGGAGCCGCAACATTTGCATCAATTTCATCTAGTTTCTTTACTCAAACGTCCATCATTGGGGTAATAGGTTCTGATTTTCCAGCCGAATATAGGAATATTCTTGATGAGCGAATGGATACGAGAGGAATAGTTAAGGATGAGAATGGAAGATGTTTTCACTATGATTCCACATTTGATTACGATCTCTCCTATCGTACGACAAATAAAACAGAGCTCAACGTAATTGCTGGTTTTAGGCCTAGACTTCCGTCAGAATATGCGGAAAGTGAATTTATTTACCTTGCCAATAATGATCCAATACAAAATATCAAGATTTTAGAATACTTCTCTAACCCTAAACTAACGGTCTGTGATACGATTGAATACTGGATACTTAATAGACGCGATGAGGTTACTAAAATGATGAAAAGGGTAAACGGGGTAATAATAAATCAGGAGGAAGCCAGGTTGCTGTGTAAGGAATACAATTTGGTCAAATGTGCAAAATACATCATGTCCCATGGGCCAGAATTTACTGTTATCAAAAAAGGCGAGAATGGTGCCCTGCTCTTTTTTGAAGATACGATATTTCCTGCTCCGGCCTATCCGCTAGATGCGGTTGTGGATCCTACTGGGGCAGGAGATTCATTCGCTGGCGGCTTCCTCGGTCACATAGCACAGCAGAAAAAAATGACAGTAAACGTAATGAAGGAAGCCGCAATATACGGGAACGTGATGGGTGCATTTGCAGTTCAGGACTTCGGCGTATCGTCCCTACTTTCCCTGTCGAAAAGCGATATTCAAAATAGATACATTAAGTACCGGGATATGGTCTCGCTCAGTTAAATGTGTTATCTCTGATCGAAGAAAGCAGTACGAACCGAATTAGAGTACAACGGGTACAAAGGGTGATATCTCGTGCACCACGCCTGCACCACACCCCTTCTGATTAATATAAATGTCAATCGGAGGTTCTGTAATGAGCTGCCCGGATAGATCATTTTATTTACGACCCACCGAAATCGTAGCAAAAGAGCTCATAGGCAAGAGGCTTGTACGGATTTTGGAGGACCGAAGGAATCATCGGCTAGAGCGACTATCTGGGATCATCGTTGAAACCGAAGCGTACGGCGAAGCAGACGATCGGGCTAGTCATGCTTACAGAGGCTTAACCTTTAGAAACAGCCCCATGTTTGGAGAGGTTGGCAGGACATATGTTTATTTTATTTATGGGAATCATTTTTGCTTAAATGTTTCTGCTCGTTCTGATGAACGAAGAGCTGGTGCTGTTTTGCTCAGGGCACTAGAGCCATGCGAAGGAATTCATATAATGAATAAACGCCGGAATTCTCAAAGTATTTATGATTTGACTTCAGGTCCCGGAAAGCTATGTCAAGCTATGGATATAAGTAAGTCTCAAAACTATTTAGACATGACTGATCCCCAAAGTGAACTCCGCATAGAATATGCGAAGGAGGATTGTATAAGGGACATCGCCGTTACACAAAGAGTACGGGTCAGGTATGCGACCAATAAGAAATGGAGGTTTGCATTTAATCCTGTTCCCAGTTAGAGAAAAAACTTCAAGCTGTTGATTCTCGATAGTATCATGTTGAAAGATTCAATGAGTCAAAATATTCTGGACTCACCTTCTGACCAGAGGCAATTTCTCAAGGTGGTCAGTAGGAAGTGTATTAATGATAGCTGACGAGTTACGGCGGATTTCAAGAGGAGAGGTGCTCTTCGATGATTGGAGTAGAACGATATATTCAGTTGATGCCAGCCATATTAGTGTCAGGCCTGAATTGATTCTAAAGCCGATTGATATGGAAGAGGTAAGAAATATTTGCAAGTTGTGTTCTGCAAAGAATATTGCAATTACAGCAAGAGGTGCCGGAACAGGTCTTCTAGGACAATCCTTGTCGTCCGGAATTGTTCTTGATTTCACGGCAAACATGAATAAGATAGTTGAAATTGACGATGATTTTGTGGTTGCACAACCCGGCTTGGTGAAAGCAAAACTCGATAAGGAGCTAGGAAAAAAAAGTAAGGTCTTTCCTCCCGATCCCGCAAGTAGCAATTTTTGCACAATTGGTGGAATGATTGCAAACAATGCCAGTGGACCCCATTCACTTGGCCATGGAAGCACTATTGACCACATACAGGAGATTTCCGTTGTTTATGCTGATGGAACCAGTTCGATCGTCGGACATAAATTCGAACTTGACGAAAAAATTTCTAAAATGCTTAGTTTAGTAGCACCTCGCACCGCCTTGATACGAAGAAAATATCCGAAAGTTAGTAAAAACTCGTGCGGGTATCGTCTTGACGAAGTTCTATCCGATCGAGGATTCTTCCCACAAAAGGTATTTGCAGCCTCCGAAGGGACACTGGGAATCATAGCCTCCGCCAAAGTAAAAATATTTGATATGCCGCTATACCGAAGCCTATTAGTAATAGGATTTCAGGATTTGGAATCATTAATGAAGGTGGTCCCAGCGATATTGAAGTTCTTTCCATCTGCACTTGAGCTACTTGACAGTTCGGTTTTATGGCCACGGCCAAAGTGCTTCGGTATTGCTAGTTGTTTGTTGTACATCGAATTCTCAGGGGATAACCTATCCGATATCGAAATGAAGCTTCTAAGATGCCAAAGTAAGCTTGAAGGTAAATACGAAGTATTGCAGACTGCATTCGACCCAATCAGTATCAGTAAAATTTGGGAAGCAAGAAAAAATGCCCTAAACAATATTATGAAACTGACTGTCGGAAGCAGAAAGCCCGTTGGATTAATAGAAGACACCGTAGTCAACCCAACTCAGTTATTCGAATACTGCATCTTCTTGAAAAAACTGTATTCACAATATAACTTGGATTATACAATGTACGGTCATGTAGGCAATGGGAATTTGCATACTAGACCTCTAGTTGACATTGAGGAGAGGCAAGAAGTCAATCTCTTAGAGGATCTTGCACGAAAGGTGTTCAAAAGAGTGATCGCCTATGGAGGAACGATAACTGGAGAGCATGGTGATGGTTTGGTGAGGTCTAAGTACATTCCCCAATTATACGGATCACAAGTTTACTCTCTTTTCGTGAAACTTAAGCGGATTTTTGATCCCCAGCTGATTATGAATCCCGATAAGAAAGTTCTTTTTTCAGACGCCAGGCCTTAGTGGTCTTCTACACGTGCGCTGAATTTTATCCTTCGTGGGATTCCTTGCCCCTTTTGGACCCGGTAGAGCTTTGATGTTCCGATTATTGTTTATCTGGGTCAACACGTGGGTCACGAGCCGTAAAAATATTTTCAGGAGCCAAATAATCGTGGGGACTCATAAAAGTGGCCACTGAGATCTCTCAGGTCCAAATGCCAGAAGTAATAAAAAACTCCCCCGTTCTGATATGATGAAGTTGCAATACAGGGATATAATCAGAGCGGGAGCAATTTTCTCTTCTTTCGGAACAGCTTTGCTCATATTATTTTTGATTATACTCTTATCATTTCCTGTAGAGAAGGACTGCTCAAAGCACCAAAGGTGTGAATTTTATTCTAAAGCGCCGGAGCCCTTGAATTATTTAGTATCGCCTAATTTTGTTGTACCAACATTATTCGTGATTTCGGCCGGTATTCTAGTCATGAGATTTGCGAAACGGTACTCAAATCGGGTTTAACTACCAATCTAAGGCGATCTTAAAAAGCTGGTTGGACCCCGGTCTAAAACTAAAAATGCTATTCTAAATTGATCAAATCTGTTCACCCGTTGTTCCTGTTTGCAACCAAGATGCGATTACAATGGTGGGGTCGAAGGGATGTGTTCTGATACAGCTTCCAACTCTGATCATTTGAACCCTTGATCCACGGGTGTCTTCAACTATATTGCCCTATCTTTGAGATCTGGAGCCCGTTGCGATGCCTGTCTTCGCTACGACCCCGCCATTGTTCGATCTCCCGCGAATATCTGTATAAGTCTTACTAACGATACGGAAGATTATAACATTCTCGAATAATTGTTGGCAGCAACACGATAATCAATTCCAATTAGAGTTGTCATTCTAATAAAAAGGTCGAGTAGTATTATATTTTCACTAGGCTGAACAAGGTTTCGGGAGTGCAAGGATTTTGAAACAAGATGACGTGAGACACCCTCCTAGTAAAAGATAAATAATTTTAACGGATATTGATCTTGTTGACCGGGGAGATTCAGCTACGAGCCCGAAGAACGCGAATAAAGATACTAAAGGCTATAGCAGGTTTGAATCAATCTGCAGGCTTCTCCGAAATTAGGAATGCTACTGGATTATCAACTGGTTCAATTTATTATCACTTAGGAAGGATGAATAAATATGTCTCCAAAGATCTGAAGCAATATAGACTTACTGATGAGGGACTGCGGCTTTTGCATGAGATTGGCTTCAAATCGTTAGTCTCGAGTCATTAGAAGCCACTGGGGGCAAAGAGGATATAGTATTAGCTGCAATGTTTTCCATCTTTTCCTCTGCGCAGTTTATTGCATAGAATTATATTATCCACGATTACCCTTGAGTACCTTGCCGGCAGTGTCTCTCATATCTTGACTAATGTAATTATTAAAAATAAGCTCGAATCAGAGAAAAGTGTCTAGGATTGTTAGCTGATTAAAATTGGCTCAGATAGATAATACAGAACACAAACACAAAAAATCACCCCGTGAAAGCTCTAGGAGACAATCTGACCGTGAAAGTCTAGCTGCGAAGAATATCTTGGAAGCGCTCCCCTCTGAATCGCAAATCTCGATAGCGAAGTTTGAAGGCCCTAATATTGCGCTTTACACTAAGAATCCGAAATTTTCTCTAACTGAACTAACTTATCATCTATCATCACTGTCAAGGACTATCAAAAAAAGGTTTGTTGTCCGAACAGATCCCTCAATCCGATTGCCCGAGGATGAGACAAGGGAAACAATCTCTAGGTTGCTTCCTAAGGGGGTTATAGTCTCAGCTGTCTTTTGTGATGAAGCGACAGGAGAGGTAGTTCTCGAAGTAAACAAACCTGAAGTTGTAGATGCAGAGATGGTAATAGAAATAGCTCAATCGACAGGATGGATATCACATACTCGGCTCTCACCTCATATTCCATCGACTAGCATAAATACCATTCATTCAACACTCAAGGCTTCTGCAAAGGAGAGGAGCAATTTTCTCCAAGAACTTGGAAAGAAAATATTCCGACCCCCACTTCTTATTCGTCATAAGAACACAGAAAGTGATTACTCTGGAGGTAGGAATCCTGAGTATAAAAAATTTACAAATAAAAATGATGGTGGCACAGAACATAGACTTCTCAACAAGGAGGAAGTTATGCTATTCTGTTTAGGTGGTGTTAAGCAGGTGGGTAGATCTTGCTTTATTGTTATGACTCCTGAGAGTAAGGTTATGTTAGATTGTGGAATCAATCCGGCTGAGCCGGAACCATTAAATGCGTTCCCGCGTTTGGATTGGTTTAACTTTAATCTTGATGAACTGGATGCTGTGATCATCAGTCACGCTCATATTGATCATCAAGGATTTCTCCCAACGTTATTTAAGTTTGGATATAACGGTCCGGTTTATTGCACAGAACCAACTTTACCCTTGATGACATTGCTTCAGACTGACTCCGTCAAAATTGCAAAGAGCAATGGCGCATACATACCATATGAAATTCGTGATATAAGTGAGGTTATCAAGCATTGCATTACCATTCCTTACGGCAAGCCCACTGATATTTCTCCTGATATCACCATTACGTTAAACAACGCTGGACATATAATGGGAAGCGCAACTGTTCATCTGAACATTTCTGGGGCACACAATATTCTTTACTCTGGGGACTACAAGTATTCTAAAACACAGCTGTTAGACAGCGCCTTATCTATATATCCTAGGGTCGAGACATTGATAACAGAAAGCACATATGGAAACAGCACAGACATTATGCCGGAACAATCCGTAGTGTATCAGACGTTTACAAGCAATATCAACAGGACGTTAACAGGAGGAGGAAAAGTCCTAATCCCAGTCCCGGCAGTAGGTAGGGCACAGGAGATTATGCTGGTGTTAGACAAGGAAATGCGTGAAGGAAGGTTAATGGAGTCTCCTATTTATATTGAAGGAATGATTTCAGAGGCGAGTGCAGTCCATATGTCTTATGCACATTACCTTGGTTACGACGTAAGAAGGTCTGTATCTCAGGGAATTAATCCATTTAAGTCAGAATACTTTACTGTAGTTAGCGGTCCAGGAAACCGGGCGGACATTCTAAACGACGAGGCTCCTTCAATAATAATGGCAACTTCGGGCATGTTAGAAGGTGGTCCCTCAGTAGAGTATTTTAAAGAGATAGCCCCCCAAAAAGGAAATAGGATTATGTTCGTTTCATACCAAATTAATGGAACCCTGGGTCGACGGGTCCTCGATGGAGCAATGAACGAAGTTAGCATGCTAGACAAGAATGGAAAACTCAAAGTTGTTCCTGTCAAGTGTGAAACTAACCGCATTGACGGCTTTAGCGGACATAGCGATTTCAATCAAATAATGAGCTTCGTATCACGTGTAAAGCCCAAGCGAGTTTTGGTTAATCACGGAGAGAAATCCAAATCAGAATCTGTCGCTAGCGCTGTCCACTATCGATACAAGCTGAGGTCAAGCGTTCCTGATAATAGAGAAATAATAAGATTGCGATAATCAAATTTGACACGATTTGTTTGCATATCTTTTTAGCCATGTTCCGGATATAGAATCTGAAGGAAGTTGGCCATAAGATATCGATGCATTAATTGTAATATTGTACTGAGCGGAGAAGGTGCGTCGCGACACTATCTAGCATATCCATCACACAAACTCGAGAAACTTCCACCGCCAATTAAATCGGTAAGGAACACGGATATGAGGTAGGTTGATCCTGTTCTGTAGTGTACTCTTCGTGTCCGAATAGGTTTGAAAGAGCATTTTTCAAATGTGAAACTGCCTTACATTTCTGCATATAGTAATATTGGCAGCTCTTTTTGGCCTTGTTTCCAGATTGTCGGCTTTTCCACATAAGCCGTGGGTTACACAAAAGATTTGTATTTGTACTGTTTCACAAAGATCTAAACATAAAATTTCTACTTTGATATATCGGGCCCTGCACAATCGAGCCCCTAGCACTGAAATCTAACTCGATTTATGTATACTAATAGTGCTTTCACGCAGCCAGGAGACTTGGATCTCAATTCTAAACAAAGTGCATGTGCAGGAATAGTTTCCCCCCTGGCAGGTGTGCTTAGAATTCGTTTTAATTCTTGCTGCTTTACTAATAGCAAATTTTAGGCTAAAATGGTTTATAATGCATCCTCAGCGACTTGGAAAATTAACCTGCAAGCTACGAGCAAGAGATAGATGGAAAGAAAAATCTGTAACAGTCGTTCCCTTAGGCGGCCCAAAAGCTCAGCTCCGATTAGCCCACCTGCAAACGCTCCAACTGCCAGCGAGAGAGCATGGAAATAAGCGGGATGTCCCAGCACGACATGAGTTGCTAGTCCGATCAGTGCGCTTATCATAATAGCAAACTGGGATGTGGGTGCCGCTTCATACATTCTCATACCCAGCACTATTAACAGTAAGGGAACAAAGATTATTCCACCGCCTACTCCAAAAAGACTAGATACTACGCCCGCAGCAAAGGCACAAAAATATGCTACTGGTTGATGATACTGGCTATCTCCGTTTTCAACTTTCCTTTCCTTAAAATGACTGTTGAATAGCATGTATACCACGGCTGATATCAATATAACGGAAAAAATTAACCTGAATAGTTCAGTTGAAATTATAGCAGAAAGGTAGGCGCCTAGTACTGCACCCGGAGCCGCTAGGATAGCCAGCTTGAAGGCAGTCTCATACTTTATTTTTCTTCGCCGCGCGTAGGATAGCGTGGATGAAATACTAGTGAACGCAACAGCAATGAGACTGGTGCTTGAAGCTGATGTCGGCTGAAATCCAAGCAGGGCCAGCGTTGGAGTAAAGATTATTCCACCTCCCACACCCAGGATCGAGCCAACCATTCCTCCCGCTATCCCTACTACTACCAAAATAATGATAGAAGCGATATCGATCATGAATGCCAGTATAGTAAGGGAGTGAGTTAGCATATTAAAAGTGCGATGTTTTAGACTTGTTTATTTATCAATGGATAGAATTCAAAATAGATTCCACATTTGGAACTCAGGGTGAGAGGGTCGCTGCTGGTTTTATATATTCCTTGGAGTTTATTTTGTCGTCGTATCACATTGGCCATTGATACTGGTGACACCACTTGGATGCTCATTTCCACGGGCCTGGTTATGTTAATGACACCAGCTTTAGGATTCTTTGAAGCTGGTCTCATTCGAAGCAAGAATTCGCTGTCAGTTCTAGTTCAAACATTCTCTGGTCTTGCAATCTTGTCGGCTTTATGGTTCATTCTTGGTTTTACACTAGTCTTCTCCCCCTCTCACTCGGGGATAATAGGCGGGTTTGATTGGGTTTTCTTCAGGGATGTTCCAGTGAATGATTCCTTAGATTATGCACCAACTATTCCAGGTATAACTTTTGCATCCTTTCAGATGATGTTTGCAGTAATTACACCGCTGCTCATTACCGGAGCATTTGCTGAAAGGTTGAAGTGGTCTTCCTTTTTTGTATTCATAATAGCGTGGAGCATTCTCGTATATTATCCTCTGGCGCACTGGGTATGGGGTCGGGGATGGCTAGCGGATCTTGGTGTCTTCGATTTTGCAGGGGGAATCGTAATTCATACAAGTGCAGGGCTTGCGTCCGTGGCTGCTGCTCTGGTTTTGGGCCGCAGAAGAAATTTCGGTCCGGACATCATGGTTCCCCATAACATACCGCTAGCTGTCCTGGGAGCAAGCTTGCTATGGATAGGGTGGTTCGGATTTAATGCCGGTAGTGCATTGGCATCAGGAGGCTTGGCTGCTAACACCTTACTCGTAACCCACATCGGTTCGGCGACGTCTGCAATAGTATGGTTGTTTCTTTCGTGGAAAAGAGCAGGGAAACCCTCCACCACCGCGGTCATCAACGGTGCCGTCTCTGGTCTGGCCGGAGTGACTCCGGCTGCCGGCTTTATTACTGCTCAAACCTCATTTTTACTAGGCATTGTACTGGGCTTTGCCTCATACTACGGGATTTTGCTTATCAAAGAGCGTCTTAAGATAGACGACGCCTTGGATGTAAGCTCTGTTCATGGCATTACAGGAATAGTGGGTTCGATCGCCATAGGATTGGTTGCTACAACAATCATTAATCCTGCTGGTCCAAATGGTTTGCTATATGGCAATTCTACTCAGTTGGCCGT
>DASTCR010000025.1:0-8980 GCA_035710925.1 Nitrososphaeraceae archaeon
CAATAAGTCATGTTGATGAATTTGTTAAGTATCATCCGGTAACCTACGACCACAGATGTTCCCTTTGTCAAGGTATCAAATGCTGGTGAAAACCTCTTTCCAATCTCGCGAAGTTCATTTATCTGTTCTTTTGAAGCAGTGCTACTTTTTATGTTCATATTTACTCTAAATTGCTGAGCGCCCGGTCGTACGCTGTCGGAAACGCCTGCAAAACCTCGCATGTCAACTTCGCCTTCTACGCTAATATTAATACCGTCCAGCTGGATACCTCTGGATGTAGCATGAGCTACCATTGTTTGTGTCAAACATGCCGCCAAGGCACCCATACAGCCCTCACATACAGTAGGGCCTCTCTCTTCTCCTGAAAGTTGAGCTGGAAAGTCGAATTAGAAGAATCGGGGAGCTATATTATCAGGGTTTCTGTGATGGGAATTAACTTTATCCCTATTGCTACAGAATTTGCAGACTTTTCTGTCAAAGTAGGATAGAATACGATGCGTGACAACTCCTAATCCATCTTCTGCTTTCCTAAAACGAAAATGTTGTTTTCGAACCCCCTATTTACTTTCCTTTTAATATATTGTAGTCATTCAATGTTTGGTTAGTTTCAAAAATGGACAGTATCAAGAAAGTAGGCTCCCCTGTATTGAGAGTCAGGGATATTGATAAGATAGTAGCATTCTATGAGACAAAACTTGGTTTGAAGGTAAAGAGAAGACATCAAGATGATTATGGTAATGCTGTATATGAATTAGGTTTTGTGCATATAGATTACCCTGAGGATTCGCTTCTCCAACTACATCATGATCCAAATGCAAAAAATGCTTCTCCACATTCAGCCGGCCTTTTCCATTTTGCAATACTTGTTCCAAACAGAGAGAGTCTTGTTTCAACCTATTTGGCGCTTAAAAATTCAGGAGTATACTATGATGGATTTGCTGATCATCTAGTGAGCGAATCGTTATACTTAAGAGACCCCGAAAATAATGGCATCGAAATCTATCGCGACCGACCAGCCAGAGACTGGCCTAGGGACTCAGAAGGAAATATCATGATGGATACGTTGCCTCTGAACCTGCAGTCTATAGTAGCTGAGATGGATAGATTAGAAAGCGAAAATCCAGTAGCATTTCCTATTGGGGCAAGAATAGGACACATGCATCTCAAAGTTACAAATCTACAAAGATCAATCAAGTTTTATCATAAAATATTAGGATTTGATATTACTGTAGATTGGAGATCAATGGGTGCAGCCTTTCTTTCTGCTGGAGGGTATCATCATCATGTTGGAATGAACACGTGGCACAGTATGAACGGAAAGGTTCACAGCAATGATGTGTTAGGGCTTGAAAACTTTACAATAACTGTTCCTGATATACTTTCTTTTAATAGAATTAGGTCTGCTATCCAGAGTCATCATTTTAGTTCCGAAGAGAAGCAAAAGGAACAAAAGTCCTATGGGAATCAATTGATGGTATCCGATCCAGATGGCATTCAGATTGTAATCAGATCTGAGTAACGAAATGATCTTAGATATTCTCGATCATTCTGCCTTTTTAGTTAACTAATTAAGAAATGAATATCTATCTATTTATCTATTTGATATTTCTTCACAATTACCCGCATTGTCATCGCTTTCATCTATATTAAAATCAATGATAATGTCTATTCCTTCTCCACAATCAAAATAGTCCGCCCCTTGCCCTCCATGCAATATATCGTCTTCTGTTCCTCCATACAGTTTATCATTTCCTTGTTCACCTACAAGAAAGTTGTCTCCCATGCCGCCTGATAGTATATCTTCTCCCATTCCTCCATACAACTGATCTGTTGCTGCTCCTCCTTGGAGCAAATCATTGTCCTCTTCACCATACAGTTTGTCCAAGTCTTCATTTCCCTGAATGTTATCGTTACCGGCGCCTCCTCGCACTGTATCTGCACCTAATAGTCCAATAATTATGTCAGTTTCATTGCTACCGGTTATTCTATCGTCGCCAAATGATCCAATTGTAACTCTGTCTTGGATTGGAGGTGAGATAGCAGAGCTAGCAGCATCTGGAGTGACTGTTGTTGTGGTATTAGATCCAAGTGAATTATTTATCGATATTCCAGGTCCTGGGGTTGTTGTAGTAGGAGATTCTAAAGAAGATTGTAATTCTTGTAGATCTTCTTGAGACAAACTATTATTGAGAGAGAAAAGGGCCACAATAAATGCCAATACTATAGTCGACACTGCCATTATACAATTTGACTGCAAAATCAACTCTATCCAGTCAACAATCTGCTTTATTGTAATATAGATTATTGCAAGGATTTAGAGATCATAGTAATGTTTCCTAGCCAGTTAGCTTGACTTTGTTTGCAGTAACAACAGCTATTTTTCTGTCTTATTAGAACCATTTACTTTGTGATATAGAAATATAATGCATAGAAATTTAAAGCTGTTATCTAATTCCAGGTTTGTTATCATTTTATTATCATTATGTATGAGGCAATTAGTTCTTTCTTCTATTTATGTAGAAAGAACATCTACAATTTATTTTTGTCTATAATAGCACAGGGAGGAATAAATTTATTCATACTATTGTTCATGTCCTCATAGTTGTATGCGATTGATAGAATTATCTCTTCTTTAAATGGAGGTCCAATTATTTGTGCCCCCACTGGCATATTATCTTTGGTTAATCCTATTGGAATACTAATTGCGGGCAAACCTGTACTATTAAATACAATTGTATTCCGAAGTAGTGCTTCGCGAGTTTGTAAAATTGTGCCATCACCTATGTTAACCGTCTCTTGATCCAATCTGGGAGCAGGAATAATAGTTGTTGGAACAATAATAACATTAACCTTGTGACTTAATATTGATAAGAATTCTTTTCTTATCCGTTCTCTTATTGTTAAGGCATATATGTAATTAACTGCAGATATTTTTGTTCCCTGTATTAACATATCCCTTACTTCATCGCTGTAATCATATGCTCTTGTGTTTAACCATTTTAGATGTATTTCTGCGGCCTCTGCAAGCCTAATATCTCGCCATGAAGTATAATATTTCCCGGTATAGTGCAAGTCTAAATCATATACTAATATGGATCCCATAGACTCCAAGGCCTTAATAAAATCATGATATAGCTGCTCTACTGTAGGATGCAAGCAATCAAAAAAAAACTCTTTTGGTAATGCAATTCGCAGCCCCTCAAGATTTGACTTTTCAATAATTCTTGTATATGCATGCGTTTTATTATTTTCTGAGGTTTCATCCAAAGGATATCCTCCTGCTATATATTCCATTATAACCGCAGCATCCCAGACACTTCTTGTAAGACTGCCTACATGATCCAACGAAGGAGATAGGGGAAAATAACCATGTTCACTAAGCCTACCATAGGTAGGCTTTAGTCCTACAATACCACAAAGTGATGAAGGAACCCTAATAGAGCCACCAGTATCTGTTCCTAGCGATATCTGGGCCATACCAGTTGCAACAGCAACCGCAGAACCACCACTTGAGCCGCCCGATATTTTGGAGACATCCCATGGATTTTTAGAAGTGCCATAAAAAGGATTTATTCCAGTTATGCCAGATGCAAACTCATTTAAATTGTTTGTACCAATAAGAATTGCACCAGCTTTACTCATTTTCTTAATTATAGTTGCATCTAATTTAGGTACATAATTAGCTAATATCTTTGAACCTGCAGTGCATCTGACTCCTTTTACATGAAAAATATCTTTAATTGAAAAGGGAATGCCATGCAAAGGACTTCGATATCCTCCTTGCTTGATTTCTTTTTCAGCTATTTGAGCCTGCTTGTATAATTGTTGTTCCTCAATGACTGTAATGAAAGCATTAAGTACGGGATTTAATGTTTGGATCCTGTTTAGACAGTTTTCGACCAAATCAACTGGAGTTATGTCTCCATCCTTTATTTTCTCTGAAAGTTCCTTAATTGAAAATAACGATGAGCTTAGTCCCTCTTTTGCCATGAATCTAATAGCTTGTATATCCTTAGAAGTTTACTAAATATTGTGGCCTATAATGAAGCAATTATGTGACTATACCTGACCTATTTCTAGAATGAGATATTCCTATTAAGAAGACCATTATATGAAGAGGAAATTGTTTCCAAAAATTATATCTTAATGATTTCTTAAGACTAACTGAAAGTTAAAATATTTTCTATGACTATCAACATGACATGACAAAGATTGTTGAGATGGATGAAAGGGTCACAATTTCAGCACAATGGGAAGAAAATGTCGGTCCAGTTATATTGATTAATAAATTCAGTGTAAATCCTGAAGATTTCGATCTGTTTTTAAAAGCATGGGCCGCCGAAGCCGGGAAATTTAAAGAGCAGCCAGGGTTCATCTCTACACAACTACACAGGGGTATCAGTGGAAGTGGTACTTTTGTTAACTATGCAGTTTGGGAATCTGCCGCACATTTCAAGAAGGCAGTCAATAACGTTATGAATCCAAATGACAGAATGTCTGCTTATCCTCCCAGCACCGTGGCTTCTCCACATCTATTCAAGAAAGTTGCGGTACCTGGGATCTGTGTAGACTGAATATTTCTATTCAGTCGTAGGTAGGTATAGTACAATAGCCGTTGGTATAATCAGATGGCGGAGAAGGAGGAAAAGGAGTAGAAGGAGGTAAATATTCCTTTGTTGAACTATGAATCTCCAAACAATTCACTTAGCGTTCTCATTAGTCTCCCATATTCCAAAAGCATTATTCTCTGTATCAAGACAGACTGCTAAGTAACCCATTCCTGGAACGGCCATTTTAGGAACATGGACTTTACCTCCCAACCGCTGGACCTTGGAAGAATATTCATCTACTGATTTTACATCTATATAATTCATAATTGGTTGTTGTGGCCCTTGTCTTTTCATCATTCCACCACCTAATGCCTTGTTTCCTTTCTCATCTGTTGTATTTATCGTCCAGTAATCCATACCAATACTGTTTGATCCAGACCATTTTTCTATTTTCCATCCAAATAAATCGCTGTAGAATTTCTTTGATCTTTCAACATCATCTGCAGGTATTTCAAAATGAACTATTGTTGGCATCTTATTTTTAGACCTCCAGGCGTTTCAATTCACCCATGATAGTAGATCCTGGTGTGATTAGTTCCATACATTGTTTATAAAGTTGTGTCATATTTTCATCTTTACCACACATTGCCATGAATTTATCTCGTTCCTTACTGTTTCTGTAGTGCGCTTGCTCAACCCAAATCTCTTCATCAGGGTTAGCAGACATAGTTTTGGCTATATTAGTCCATTCCATCATATTCTCACTACCATTGAGTTGGAAGACCTCATAATGCAGACCGCCATTTCTTCTAAATGCTTCAATAAATTGTTTCTCCAATTGTATCATTGCTTCATGGTTCTTTTTTGGAAGTCGGTAAAGGAACTGCTGGACAATACTTCCAATCTCCTTCTCTTGTTTCATTTCTAATTCACTTGATTTACTCATTAGTAAAATATCTTAAATCCAGTTTATAAGCATCTAAGGGAAAAAAAGTATAGTTAGAAAGATGTCGTAGTAAGGTAAGGTAAGGTAAGCTAAGGTAAGAACTGGAGAAGACATAAATTTCTCGGATTCATAGGGTTATTGGAGTTTTAATAGGTCTTTGACTTTTTGTATCAGGTCTTCATTTGTTATAGGTTTTCTAATAAAGCAGTTAGCTTCTAACTCTGGGAACACTTGGTTTCTAACCTCTTCATAATACATTTCACCTGCTGTTAAAAAGCATATTTTGACTTTATTATCCAGTTTTCTAATCTTTTTATAAAGTTCAAAGCCGTTCATTTTGGGTAAGGCTATATCAATTAATATTAGATCATGTAGCCCAGGCCTGAAATTGTTTAGAGCAGAAAAAGGATCCGTGAATGAATCTACTTTTAGTCCTACATCTGATTCTAATATCATTTTAAACAACAATATTATATCGTCTTCATCTTCTACTAGCATAATTCTTTTAGTTTTAAGAGATATCTTTTCAACTTGTTCTAATTTATCCTGTTGTATCAACTGGCTTGAAAATTCGAAATTTCTAAGGGAGTTAATTTTTTTGGTTATTGTTTTGTCATAATCCTTGCATGCTATATAATGGTGATGCCAAACCAGATCTTCCTCTTCTAAATTGGAGTAAACTGAATATGAAAACATCCAGTTCCCCAGCATATTTAACTACTCGCATATTGTCAAAATTAACTGTAGTTAGTTTCACACATAATAAGTTAAGCAGGGAAGTGTTTTGTCATAAGCCATAATTATTTCTAAGCATGGGTAGTAACTAGACTTAATAGAATACAGAAATGGTTACTCTTAGGAATGATTAACGGGTATATAAAACAACAACCATGGAAACATCCGGAAACGGATAGGTAAATGGGATTATGAGGATCTGGGTAGTCATGGCAAAGATTGAAGACATACAGGCCAGAAGCATTGATAGGGTATTTGATTCTAAAGAAAAAGCAATTAAATATGTATTAAACCATAAGGACGATAACCTTGGTAACATTCGTGGTATTGATTGGGATATAGAAGAATGGAATGTTGAATGAAAATATGATAAGCCATTTCAAGATACAATCAAGGGAAATTAATGACGAAGAACTTCTCTCAACCCTACGATACATGCAAGAGTGCTTTCATTTTTGGGCAGGTACAAATATTTGACGGATAATATTCCTCGTTGGCATAACGAACAACAAGAAAAACAGTCACGACAGGAAGAAGAAAAGGAAAGGTTATCTCCCTTTGCTAAACGAATCCTAGTAGTAGATGACGATCCTGATGTTACTTTTACATTCAAAAAGGTCTTTGAAGAAGCAAATCGGATTGGCGGCAGCGGCAACAAGACATTATTTCATGTTAAAACGTATAATGATCCTCTTGTGGCACTTTCGGAATTCAAACCTAACTTTTATGATTTAATACTAATTGATATCAATATGCCTGAGATGAATGGTTTTGACTTTTGTGTAAAGGCATTGAAGATTGATGTCAATCCTAGAGTTTGCTTTATGTCTTCTGGCCTCATTAATCAGGAAGCACTAAGAGAACAGTATCCATCATTGAGCATTGGATGCTTTATCAATAAGCCTGTTACAGTAGATCAGCTAATGAGAAGAGTAAAGGCAGAATTAGATTAGTCAGTTAGCTATTACTAACAATTGGTTTTTGTTATTTTCTGACTTCCTTTATTACCTGTTTTAAATAATCTTGAATTTCTTGGTCATCTAGTGATGGTTGCATAAAGATGGACTATTTATCTCCATAAGAATATGCTCTATTGTTTGGAAAGGGGGACTATGAGGAAGAAGAATAAGTATTTGAGATCCAATGTGTAAACCAATATCAAAATGATTGACACAATAAAAGATAATAGTAGTAATAATAATGATAGAAAATTGATTTCTGCCAAAAATAAAAATGGAGAAACTGTAGGCATTCCAACTAGACAAAGGGCATTAATCCTTCAGGGTGGTGGCGCTCTCGGTGCCTATGAAATCGGCGTCCTTCAATCTATCTACAAACACTTGGCAAAAAACAATGGTATTGTCAAGAAATCTGAGAGAGCAGAATCTATGTTTGATATCGTTGCAGGCGTGTCAATAGGTGCTATAAATGCGGTATTCCTAGTAGATCAAATTTTGAAGAATAATTCATGGGATAATTCAATAGCATTACTTGAAAGATTTTGGGATAATTTTATAGCATACACACTGGTAGATAGAAACCCACTTTTTGATTTTGCGTGGAATACAACAAGGTTTTTTAATAAAGATACAGCATCACTAGAATCGGCTAGAAGGTATTGGTCTTTTTATGAGTTAGCGTGCACAGTATGGCCATTTGGGCGGGGCTTTTCTCCTAATTTGTGTACTGCTATTCAAAAGTTTGATTCAAAATTCTTGAGTCCCTTAAACAACTGCCTTCTTTACGATTTCCGACTCTTACGAGACTTGCTTACAAAAACAGCAAAAATTGACTATCCCATAAAAACATCTTTCGAAATGGATCAACCACGTTTACTTCTTATTTCAGTCGATGTTAAAGACTGTTCTACTCCTGTTACCTTTGATAGTTACCGTAGTTATGCTTCAAAATGTGACGTGTGTAATAAGGAATGTAATACGAATGACTTTCTTGTAAAGCATATGAGATCCGACCATATTAGAACTCAGATCTCAAAGGAGTCATTATCAACTTTAGGCTCGTCTTCGTCCACATTATATAGAGAAAATGCTAGTAAACTTCGTACAATACTTGAATCTATTGATGATGATGATGGTGATGATGATGCACTGTGGTATTCAGTCTATGGTGATGAAGAGAACTTAAAACAAAAACACGTAGTATGCTATAATGGAATAGGCGAGGATCAATTAATGGCTAGTTGTCTATTCCCTTACTCAAATTATCATCCCACATTATATGATTTAATAACAAATGAGATAAGAACATACTGGGATGGAGCATTCTTAAGTAACACACCACTTAGAGAACTTTTGCAGCGACATAGAGAATTTTGGGAGAATTATTTTCATGAAAATAATATTAAATATGATGATTTGGGTCTTACTGAAGAAGATGATGGTGGTAAGAAAAATAATGAAGACTTGAGACCTAGAGTCCCTGACTTGGAAGTATTCATAGTCAATCTCTACCCTGCTCTAGAACGGTTAGATGAACTTATTCCATCAGATAAAGACAAAATAGAAGATAGATTGAATGACATCAGGTTTCATGACAGAACCAAATATGATGAGAAAGTGGCAGACATAGTTACAGACTATATAGATTTATCCAGAGAATTAATTACCCTAGCGAAACAAAATGGTGTGTCACAAAAAACAATTGATGATATACTTGCAAAGAAGGGTGAATCTAAGAAACGGAATATACAGGAAAAGAGACAGTATAGAAGTCTTCTTGAAGGCAGATT
>DASTCR010000026.1:0-2915 GCA_035710925.1 Nitrososphaeraceae archaeon
AAAAATCCAAGAATGGCAAATACAGCGATTATACCCACGTCGAGATCGGCAACGACCCAACCAGGTGCAACAGGTATTAAAGCTGTTACAGCCGCTGCAGTTGCGACGAAGGCTATCGGGGCGGCCCAAAAAATAGGCTTATCTGCTCCAGAAGGTACAATAATTTCTTTTGATACCAATTTGAGTCCATCTGCGAGCAGTTGAAATATACCTTCTATTTTTCCTGCATACAAAGGACCAATTCGGAGCTGCATTTTTGCAAGGAATTTTCGTTCGACGAAAATCGTTACTGCTGCAATTAATGCTGCATATGTGAAACCAGGAAATACTGCGATCCTGAAAAGATCAGTTTGCATAAAGAACTGAAGGATAGGGAGCGTACGGGTTGGGTCGACAACCATAGACAAAAAGAGATATGGTGTAAGTACTTCGCCATTAGCCAAAGGAAGTGGGACATAAAAAAGAATAATAAAGATTAATGGAAGGGCAACGAGGGTGACAATTAACAACACCCAGAAAACAAGCCAAATTATACTTGCTACGAAATTACCGAAGCGGAATTCCTGAGGGTATGACGCCAATCTATTATCTATCCGCCTCCACTGGCCAATAATTCAACGCCCAATAAATGGATGGCATATCGGCAAGCTTTGATCCTACTAGCAAATGTGGCAGCGCAAGAATATTCCTAAAAGAGCCCACTGAAATTTTTACTCTATACGGCCGGGGTGTTCCGTCGCTTACGATGTAGTAGCCAAGTGCGCCCCGACCTGATTCTACCCTCCTGTACGTTTCACCTGCAGGGCCTTTTGGGTTGGGCTGCAATTTTGCCCTAACTTCCCCAGACTCAGGCATTTTGTCGAGCAGCTGTCTCATGATGTTACACGACTCCTTCATGTCTAAGAATGGAACATATGCCCTTGCAAAAGAATCGCCTGTTCTCATATACTGGACTTTAAAATCAATTTCGTTGTAAATATCATATGGTTCCGACTTTCGCACATCAAAGGGAACACCGGAGGCCCTTAAGACAGAGCCTGTGACACCCAATTTTATTGCATCTTCTTTAGTTAGAAGCCCAACACCCTCTGTCCTTTGACGAAGCAACGGATTATTGTAGAAAATGTCTTCATATTCTTTTAGCCTCTTTTCGTAATATGCAATATGTCTCAGTGTTTTTTCTTTGAAGCCTTCGGGGACATCATTTCTCACTCCACCAGGTATATTAAAAGCATGCGTAACTCTAGCCCCAGTTAGCGAATCCAGTAAGTCAATGAACAGCTCTCTATCAGCGGTGGGCCACATAAACATTGTTGAATGACCTAAAAAGATTCCGTATATTGCAAGCCAGTACAAAGTATAAACCTGGCGGTCCAGCTCCGACGTTAAAGCTCTTATAAATTGTCCCCGCCGCGGGACCTCTATTCCTACTAGCTGTTCTACTGCTAAGCTATAAGAATAAGTAATATTCGCAGAGTCATGTATGACAGGTCGTTCCAGATGAGGGATGTTCTGAATGAAATTTCGGTACTCGCACATTTTTTCCTCGCCCCTGTGAACATATCCGGGATCTGGATCGCAATAAACTATATAATCTCCATCAAGTTTAATCGTAAACCGAAAATGGCCTGAACCTGGATGCTGAGGTCCTACACTCAATGTCATGAGCCTATCGTCGTCTGCCGTGTATTCTTTTACAACTTGCATGCCCATTTCAATAGCCTCGTTTACTTTGCTTTCATGTACCCCAGCCAATCTTCGATTCACCTACTAACAATAGTATTTTAAGTGTTGTTGTTTTTATCTTCCTTTAATCCTGAAATCTCTTCTTAATGGTGGGATATCGGCCCAGTCCTCGGGTAGTAAAAATCGTTCGTTACGGGGGTGACCTTCGAAATAAACCCCTAACATTTCAAAGGTTTCCCGCTCATGGTACTCCACGCTCCGAAACACATCTATCAAACTCGGTAACCGAGCGTCGTTTCGTGACGTTCGGGTGGCAAGAGCCATAATGTGACCTTCCATTGTTTCTATTCCGTACGATCCTAAGTGATAAATAACCTCAATCTGGTTATCTTTTGGATAATCAGTCCCGGCCACAGATTCAGCATGATCGAAACCCAGATTGTCTCGAAGGAAAATGGCAATTGCCAAAACGTCTCTCGGTTCGACCATGATCTTCATTCTAAGAGGTCTTATGTAAATTACGTTTATCTTACTTCCAAACTCGTTAATTAGTGTCTCGATAATTCCTTTTTCAAAGGCCGGAGGCTCGGCTTCCTTTTTGGTAAGAGTATTAGTAGAGGGAGCGGGCTTTGTAACGGGCTTTTGGACAGAAGCAAGTTTTGCCGCAGGTTCTGTTCTGTTAACGATGTCTGAATTTTCTGGCTTCTTATTTGTCGTCTCGGAAGCATTATCCTGGTCTTGGCTCATGTTACTTGATTTTAGACCTTTTGATTTTCTCTTGTAGCAACATGGTTCCCTGGATTAAAGTTTCAGGCCTTGGGGGGCATCCTGGGACGTATACATCTACGGGTATGATTCCATCTATACCTGGGAGAACATTATATGAATCAACGTATAGGCCGCCCGTTATAGCACAAGCACCCATTGCTATAACGTATTTTGGTTCTGGCATCTGATCATATACCATTCTCACTCTCGGTGCCATCTTTCTATTCACCGTACCTTGCACTACTATTAAATCACATTGTCTTAAGGAGCCAAACGCTTCTATTATACCAAACCTCTCAACATCATATCTGGGACCGGACGCAGCGCCAAATTCCACGCTGCAGCATGCAGTCTCAAGATGAACTGGCCATAATGACCAGACCCTTCCCCAATTAATAGCGTATCCCAAAGGTTCATTCACTGCCTTTACCAATACGTCACTGAGTTTGCTTACCATGACA
>DASTCR010000027.1:0-7410 GCA_035710925.1 Nitrososphaeraceae archaeon
ATTGTTCTTGTACTCCAACAATATTTGCTTGTATCGATTAACATCAAAGTAAGTAGGAGTGAGTTGTTTAGATTCTTGCGGTAGCTGGTTTGCCAAAATAGGCTTTGACATCTGACCTGTAGAGATACCAGATTACTACAATATTGATAATTACTTGTACTATTGAGAGGAAATTACCTCCTGCAATCGAGATAATACCCGTTACAATTCCAATGTATGATAGAATTAATGTAACAGACCAAGCCCATCCCTTACCCTTCAGTAAGCCATAACTTACGATGAAAGACGCTATTCCTATTGCTATGAGAATGCCACCTATCACAGTTAATACTATACTTAACTCGGGTGCAAAAGCGGCAAAGGCAACTGGTGCGAGTCCTCCTAGGATAAAAAATATACCACCTATGATGTTTATTATTGCTATTATTGTAACACCGAGAGGTCGATGTGTAGTTGAATCTCTTTCCGTATTATATCGCTGTTAGGCTTATAATCTAGTGATATAAACCGGTTGGTAAAATTTTCTTGTAGTATTAATAAATTTGCTCTGAATATCAATCTCAATAATGAGAACATTAAAACCTAGATTGCTTTCCCATAATACCTCTATCCTCTATTGAATACAAGGAGAGGTACTATAATGTATAACGAAAAAAGTAAGAAATTATGCTTATTGTGATTGATTTCCTCCGCCGCCGAAGATGCCACCTAATGCTTCTCCCAGTTGTTCAATTGGTCCTTGTTGAGTCTGATTTCCTCCTGTTTGATTTGTTTGATTTCCCATGATAGCACCCGTCTCGTTTGCTGCACTTGTCATGTTTTCTTGTGCATAGGAAACAGTAATAAAAAGTCCTATGGATGCCAATACTGCAATGGCAGAAGACATCATCAATGAAGTTTTTGATTTCATAGAAGGTCATACAGATTCATATGCTATAAATTCCTTTTTCCCTAGTTTACGTGAACCTCACACAGAATATGACCTGTGCAGAGCTAACTTGCGATGGAAGTTTTACGTTTGATTATTTCCTTGAGTCCCAGCATCGAATATGACAAGAGAGAAAGGGGAAGAATAACAGGCGAAATGATAATCACGGAAGTGCTGAAGTGCTTGCTGTGTTATTGCCTGCGGTAGGGTGTTCTTCTTATCTTACATTGTTACCAGTGGTCAGAATTCTTAAAAGGTGTGACTTCTTGACCTCCTGCTCCTCCTCCTCGTCCAATAAATACATTGATTAGGGAATTATACTATTTTCAAGAGAACTGAATAAGGATGGCCAAAACTGAAAGCCAAACCCACCGTTTCTAAGCCAAGTAACATTATGACAGGCCAAGGTCCAATAAAAGACACAACAAAAGGATTAAGCCAGTGTGCATTTCTATATATTAGAAAAAAATAAAGTAGTTAAAATCAATCGAGACAATTGTCGCATTCTTAGGAAATAAAGCTAGATAAACAACTGAAAATAAGTAAATCATTAATAATAGTATGTACATAAATAATTGAGATAATGGCGACTAAGAAAAAATCAAGTAAAAAAGGACTTGCATCCGCCAGTAAGAAAACAAAATCAAGAGTAGCGAAGAAAGGCGGCAGGTCATAAGAAAATAGAGAAAGGAAAAGGAATAGGTAACTGACAAAGAACAAGAGGCAACGACAGAAGCTTAAAGATCAGTGATTAACTTTCCTCTTTCTCTTTTTGTATTTTATCCTTAGCTATGATTATTGTAATTATCCGGACAGCATTTTCACATCCTGCAAAAAAGTATTAACTAACTATCATTTTAGTTAGTCAAAATCAAATAGATTGTCAAGAAAACCACCATTCCTTCGACGCCTGTTATAATAATCATCGTAATCGTCCTCATCATATTCTCTTCTCCCATAATGATATTTCTGGTAATGTGCATCTTCATATCTATTTTGAACACTCGCTATTTTGTCTATTTCGCCTCTGTCTAACCATACACCTTTACACCGCGGACAATAGTCAATTTCAGCATCATACTTTTGCATCAATTGCATCTTTTCTGAACAATTAGGACATTGCAAGATAAATTTCACCCATACATGAGACTATAGGGAAACAAGATTAGTTAAGCTTAATGTTTGCTAAGTGCTGCAAAGTATACTTGCAATATTTTTTAGATGACATGTAATGGAAAAATCTAATTATTATTCAACCCTAATTGCTAAATTTAAAAGTAGTACCTACGCCACTCTGTATGAATCTCTCAGGCATAGTTTCAATGATTCTGTTAGTTGCTTTCCATCCTGTACAATGACAGGGTATTAGATAGTCAGGTTGTACTCTTTGGAACTCTTCCAAAGTAGGTTCAATAGCAGCTTCATAAATCCCACCATCAGCCGGAAGATGGAAACCTCCTATAATAGCATGAATCCTATTAATTCCAGTTATTTTTTTGGCATAATTTATTGTATTTATAACCCCTGCATGACCACAACCGGTCAATATTACTAGTCCCTTGTCTGAGATATTTACAACTATTGCTTGGTCGTCTCTGATCAAGGGGTCTGGTATGAGATTTTTTTCATTCTTCAAATCTTCGGTATATTGATATGGAAACCCTTTTTCAAAACTTGTTTCCCTGGGTATTTCTCCAGTTATTGTTAGCAAAGGGGATTCTTTGCTGGGTAGATGTCTAACATTAGTACTTTTATGTACTCTTGCTCCTAGCTGTTGAAGTTGTTGTTCATCAAGGATTGGAAATTTTACTCTTTTTCCATCAGGAAAAATTTCCCATCTCCTTAGAAAGGCGTCAGGATGTGTAAAAACATCAATATTATCAGTACTGGCCTTTCTAGAGGATGAGATTCTTTTTATAATATTAACAAGACCTGCAAAATGATCAAAGTGCCCATGACTTAGAATAATTCCGTCAATCTTACTGAGATCTATAAGAAAGATGTCTGCATTATGAATTACACCATTTTCACTTACTCCTGCATCAAATAGAAATGAATTGCCAGTACCTTGTTCAAATTTAGGAATAGTAATTAAAGCAGAGAATCCATGCTCTGCGACTGGAGGTGGAAGTGCTATTTTTCCATTTCTTACAAATGGAGGTCTGATAGCGTGTTCAGAGTCTGTCAATAATAAATCAGTGGAATTATCCATGAGAATTGTAATGGATATTTGGTCTATTTCTGGTATAGTCAAATCCCCTTTTTATAGAAATCATATAGTCATATTTAAGCAAGATTTTTAGAGGGTTGCAGCAATTCTGACTATATCGTGTTTTGTAGACAACCCGTCAGACAGGCTTAATTGCTTGTAAGTCATTATAGCATTGATGAGCACTGATTCACACTCACCAGCAGAGATACGAGAGATATTGAGAATGAAAAATGTGGCAGTAGTAGGAATGTCAAATACCGACGGAAAGCCTGCAAACTTTGTACCAAAATATCTTATGGAGAATGGATATAATGTAATTCCAGTGAATCCTACCACAACAGAAGTCCTTGGGAGGAAGTCTTATGGCAGTGTTTCTGAGATACCCGAGGACGTAGACATAGTAGATGTATTTAGGAGGTCAGAAGATGTTCCTCCGGTGGTAGATGATGCCATAAAGAAAAAAGGAATAAAAGTAATTTGGATGCAGTCTGGAATATACAATGAGGATGCTGAGAGAAAGGCAAAAGAAAATGGTATAGATGTCATCTATAATAGGTGTATGAAAGTAGAGCACAGTATGCTCAATGATTAAAATAACTTAGTCCTTGGATCTAATGGCCTCAGGATCCAGCTTCATCATGGGTGAGTTTAGCCGACTCAAGGTCTAGACTTTATAACGACTCCTATTGGATGTCGTCATCTACCATTTTTCTATTGGCATTGTGGTAACAATATAACAGCCAGCATCCTTAGGTTTAGGTCTATCCAATAAAGCACACAAGTTCAGTCAACCTTTCCCGCTCTTCATAATAAAAGATGCTATGACCTGCATCTTCTACTGCTATGGTTTGTGATCCTTTGATATTTTCATTAATATTTTCATTCATCTAATCTTCTTTAGATAGCTATCAACCTTTAAGAAATAGGTCAGACTATCGGTAAAGATTTATAGTTGAATTAATTTGTCCATCCCTAATCTTCCTTAAGTCTTGTTCTACTGTCTTCGCTCTTTTAAGCAAGAAATGAATATCGCATGATAGTCCTGGAACCAGTTTCATGATTGCTTCTGAAATTGCGGCAGCAGGTCTGAATTCTGATGAGCCCTTTATTATCTTTCCTAGCAAAACAATAACATCAAAATTCCTTCTCGCGCCTTCGTTTAATAATAATGCAGGAATACCGCTTACAGATCCACTGCGTAACTCTAGTATCTCAGCTTTTCTCATTTTATCTTTGGCTCTTTCAGTGCTTGCCACACCGTATACCCCTTGCAAATCATATTCGATGGTAGATTGTTTTGGCTCTTCAGTGGATATCGATCCAGAACTGATCACAAGTTTACATTCATTATCCCTCGCCAATTGCAAAATTGTTTTTGATACAGTATAATACATGGCCTCATTCAGATTTAATTCAGATATAAGAAAAGCCACCTTGATATCTTCGTTTGCATAAATTCTAGCGGGAGAGTTTGCGATTCCATTATAGATCATAGATAGAGGCGGAAATACTGATGAATCTAACACGGAAATAAGTTCATTTCTTATAGACCTCATAAAACACGTTGAAGCAATAGAATTTGTTAATCCACCACTGGGAAAGCCATCAATAAGGGTTCCACCCTTAAGATTTACCTTTTTTACTTTATGAATTTCAATTTTAGGAACTTGTGACATAATAGATATAGATAAATTTATACAAATCGAGCTTAAAATATTTGATGTTAATTATCTTGTTATCGTATTATAGCAGACACGAACATCAATACTAAGATTTTTTCTTTTTGATGGACTTGTCTATTTGTGTCTACGCAAGTCTATTTTCTTCTTCTTTTCTTCTTGTATATGATGTAGTCTATCTCTTTCGTACAGAAACTGCATATTGCAGTTAGGGCATTTTAGAATGGGTTTATGGTGTTCTTCCTTTGCATGTTTAATTAAGTGTTCACGTTTATCAAATGCACGATGGCATATTTCACAACGGTTTTTCCTATGGAAAAGTAAGAAGCCCATACACTTACAACATACATATAAGAATATGTAAGATATAACTAGTTCTTCACTACAGATGCGGAAAATCTTTGGAAGTATTGTCTGAGATGCAACACCGTACGCAGACCCAAAGTATATCCTATAAAAGATTATTATCTTTTATAAGTGATTACTAATAATTGCATACTATGATATATTATATTGACATAATCATGTGGCAACGACAATACCACCAATACCAACCAAAATAAACGAGGAAAAGGAAAGAATACTCATAAATAAATTCCGAGAGTATCGACAGTTCAAAGTCAATTGGGCTGAAAGAGATGGTGAAGGATGGATAAACTACAGAGAGAAAAATTACAATGAAGTTATTTTACCTATAGCAGTCAAATCTAACATAATATCCTACACGAATGAGCATGAAGGGACTGTTTCATTTACTGATCAATTTATAAGTTTTTTAATCAATGCGGCTCAAGTTAAGAAGACAATTGATAAACAAAAATTATTAGGGAGTCTTGCGTTTATGGAATATTATGCTGCAGCTGAAGTGGCTAATTATCTAGGCCTGACATATGAAGAATTCTGTAGCCTGCCATCAAAAGACCCAGATAAACTTAAGTTAATAATTGATTTAGGTGAAATAGTTCACCGATTAATCAATTCTGAAATTTATGAGCGTTTAGCGCTTGCGCAAGAAGAACAGATGAAGGAAAGAGCAGAATTTAGGAAGAGGGTGTTAAGGAAATAGAAACTGACTCGGTACTATTTGATTGTAGATAGTAGACAAAATGCAGCGTCTACTTTGCTTATCACATCTGTTGATTGAGATGTAATAAATCAATCACTTAAACCGTAGTAGTTTGAAATGTAACTACTATCTCATAGTTTGCCACTGATGGGCGTAGAAGCTGTTAGGGTTGAAAATAGTGGTTCCACTTTAAGGGACTTTATTGCCGGAAAGTCGCCGATAGCCTTTAAGGCTTCGATCTTGATGCACTTTATACATAAATCAGCTCTATCCGCCTCTGCATTATTGAAATCCTCAATAGTCAATCTATAGTAGGCGTCTACATCACAATGCTCGCATTTTATCATATGTTTGTAACAAACAATGCTAAGGAACACATGTATGTGTTTGTTTGTTGATAGTAACTGACTTGAGTGTAAATAGATTTTTACTCAATACATGTGTCTCTGGATATCTCAGGTTAGTCAATGACTTTATTGCGGCGTTATATAATGATACTGTCACTACGCGATATCTAAGCCCAATATCCTATCTGTGTTTATGAGATTGCACCCATTTTCAGACTGGACCAAACATACATTCGAGTTAACTTTAAAAATTATAGAAGGAATGGTAACCGATAAAGACTATTCAAGTACATTCAAGATAGCAGACGTATATCAAGTAACTAACCCACCATAATTCTTAGTGAAGAAGGAACTTTTACTTTATTGCCTTCTATTACTGGCTTGATTAGATTTAATCCTTGATCTTCTAGAATCTTTCTGCCACCATCGGATAGTATAAAGCTGCCAAAAGTGATAGCTCCGTCAAGATTCTTCACAGTAGCAGGAATAGTAAATGAGAAATAGATTGGTTCACCATGTATTGTCTGGCCGCTATTTTCTGATATGTATGATATCTTTCTATAAATATCAACAAATGTAGGGTCTGCAAGATTAATCTGAGGGGGTAATGTAATATATGGAAGTCCTCTTGCAATGGCTTCATGTTTGTAGGCTGCTACAGCATCTAATTGACCCTGTTCTAAAATAGTTTTCAGGATTTCCTCTGGAAAGATTTGTTTAGGGTTTCTATCATCTCCTAGTATTCTTTGTTTTATTCCAGAGTCATTATAGTGTAAGTTAGCCAGTTTGGCGGTCAAGATCATGTAATATCCCTTTGGATCTAATTCTGGGTCGGTTCTTCCAAACTTGAAATCTTGTCTGGACAGTACGTGGTACCATGGTAATTCTGCCGTTCTTGCCTTCTCCAAGTCATGAAATAATCGGCTGTTGGGAGAATATGCAATCACCATCTCCGCAGAACCAAACTTGACCAACCAATCTGCCAATCGGGGAGTATTATCCATCAATTTTTTTATTGGAATAGTACCTGCACTGACAAAGATGTCAGGTTTTCTTAGCTCATCTGTTATCATGTTTGCGACTTGTATAGAACCTCTGGGTTCGCCATCATAAATGTAACCTGTTTTCTCTTGAAATGTTGGTCCTAAGGTTTCTTCAAAAGTCCTTATTAATGAAGC